>DAOTXB010000459.1:0-2253 GCA_034435575.1 Anaerolineae bacterium | reverse complement strand
CCCATCGGGAGCAAGCCCTGTGCCGCAGATTGATCATACAGCACAATCATCCGACAGCGTGCCATGATGTTCCCCTTACGCAGGTTGGTGATGTCGTCGAACTGGCTGATGAGCGCGTCTGCCATGCCTGTAATCGGCACAGTCATACTCCGTAAGCCCAGATCATCGATAACGGCTTCTGCATCTGTCAGGCTGTCCTCGGATGAGGTCTTATACGGCATCCGCACCGCTAACACGTTCTCCGCACCGACTGCCTTCGCGCTCAAATATGCCGAAAGCGCCGAGTCGATCCCGCCGGATAGTCCGATCACCGCACCCTTCACGCCGACCTTATCAATCTGGTCACGGATGAAGCCCGTCAGGATGTGTTCTGCAAGCTCAGTGTTGATGTCTAAACGATGCAGGATGTTTGGTTTTGAGAGACTCATATTAGGGTCGCTTTCATTTACTCTTTGGATTCGTCTGCAAGATGATGATTGTACTTCAAGACCTTGTGCGGGTAGTCTTCGTCAACTTTGTATTCGTTGATGTAATAGTTGCCATCTTGCCCCTGCATCAACACCACGATGTAATGGTCATCCGCCGCCACCACTTGATGCACCTTGAGCTTTCCGGCATCTTCTAGCGATTGCGTGTATTGTGCGTACAACGTCTCAACCGAGTGCTTTTGTAACGCTTTCTCGGTGTAGTTATCCTCGATGAAGGTCTTCAGCCTATCAACTTTGCCACTGTTCCGAATCGTCAGGAAGGCGATGAAGCGTCGCCCTGCCGCGGTTTTAAGCAATGTCATCTTGTCATTATTGTTCGCCATAGCATCCTTTTTCGTGGTTATGCACTTTCATTATGCTAGGTATTTTACCATCTACAGCCAGAATAGTCTGGCAAATTGCAAATCAAAAACCAGCGCATCCACCTATGACAGGGGCATATCGCTGGTTATGTGATAGACAAGGTCGTGTGACCGTCAATTGCTTAGTAGGCGTTGTGCTCACTGGCAACGTGTAGAGCTTCCGGCAAAGATGCCACACTGACCACAGAATCGCCCAGTTCTACCCCTAAACGGCGCAACGTAGCGAGCATCTTCTGGTTAAATGCCTCGCGTCCTGCCAACACTACCGTATCGTAACTTTGATTCACGATCTCTACAGGACGGGGGAGCGATAACATCAATTGTCCGGTTTGTACTGGAGAGGCGCTCGTCAAATCCAGAATCGTGACAATTTCCTTGCGATAATCTAGTTTCCGGCGTAATTCTGTCGCCTGCTCGGATGCCTCACACAGCATTTCCCAATCCCAGCGACCATCGAATGTCCATACAAGGACTGTATGATTATTGTTTTTCCAGGCTACGTGTATACCCATCGTTATGTCCTAACTCAGTTCAAGCGCTATAGTCTCATTGTACGAAGAGTTGGGCAACATAAGTATTAAGAAGATCTATTGACGCACTTTTTTCTAGAAATTTCATAATTGCATTGTGTCGAAATCATATAACTACTTGTTTTTAAAGTAAATACTTGATAATATGAATAAGAACAAATATTCACTTATTTTAACAAGGACAAACCCATGACCGATGCAACCATCACCGCGCCATTTTTTCAGTCTGCAATCGCCCAATTACAGGATTATGTCGGGCGCACCTTATACGTCGCCACCCGCCAGAGCGAGGGCGTAACACATGACGAATCACTCACGCAGTTACCGTTCCGGGGGAATTGTATGAACTGGGTGCTCGGGCATGTGCTGGTAACGCGCGGGATGATGTTGGCAGAATTTGGCGCGGAAGCCCCGCTAAACGACGCGCAGACTGCTCGCTATGTCACCGGCTCAGAGCCGATTACGGATGACGATGATGCGGTGATGTCGCTGGACAACCTGCTGGCACAGCTCGAACAGACCACCGAACACCTCAAAGACCTATTTGCTAGCGCGACACCGGAGCAGTTCTCGGAAGTGGTTGATGAAGAGAAGCACACCACACGCCTACAAAAATTGCAGGGGCTTGCCTGGCACGAAACTTATCATATCGGGCAACTGGAACATCTACGGCAGGCGGCAGGCAAGGACGATCATATCTTCTAAATTGCCTTACATAATACACACATGGGTGGCACGGTTGTGTTGCCTATCATCCTCATGAGGCGGTATATTCTGGGTATAGTTCTCTACTGATGAATTATCGTATTTCGCGAATGTTGATAGGAAAAGCCGATGACCAATCAGATTGAGACGCACGCAATCGTCAAATTA
>DAOTXB010000458.1:0-6146 GCA_034435575.1 Anaerolineae bacterium | reverse complement strand
ATTATTGATTTTCGGTATTCTGTTCACCGTATTTGCTAGCATCTTTCTTGCAACAAGTGACAGCGCAATCCCATTTCTAGAATCAACCCTATGTGAAGACAATGAAACACTTGTAAAAACGTCAAGCACTAATATGGACGGTGAACAAACAATCAACTTCTTTTGTCAGAAAAACGATGGTGGTGAACGGCGAGATGCAACGGGTAGCTTTATATTGATTATCTTCTTGACGATGATACCAATCGTTTTCGCCATTGTTCTAATCATCATCGGTTCAAGGCGCAAAACAAACGAGAGTTATTTGTCAAATAATGTGGCAATGCAACAACAGTTGATTGAGCAACTTGGGCAAACCGGCAGGACACAATTTACCGTATCATCAGGTGACCCACGAAATATAGATAACGTGATTTCAGCTGTGATGAGCAATATGGATAACATCACCAACGCACAACAACTCACGCTCAAGCAAAAACTGGAACAACTGCGCGAAGCATACGATGCCGGTCTTATCACATATGAAGAATTTGAAGTACGCAAAGACCGCGTGTTAGATGAAATTGCAGAAGATTAAATGACAGAGATTTATATGATCAAACGTTTTAGGAGAATCGTATTATGATGGAGCGGACTATTTTTGAAGAAGAACATCAGATGTTTCGGGATGCTTTCCGGCGCTTTGTGGAGAAAGAGATCACTCCATACCATGATCAATGGGAAAAAGATGGTGTTGTCTCACGCGAAGTCTGGCTAAAAGCGGGTGAAAACGGTTTTTTAGGGATGCAGGTACCCGAAAAATACGGGGGCGGTGGTGTAGAAGACTTTCGTTATAACACGATCATGAGTGAAGAATTAATCCGTGTTGGTGCCAGCGGAATCGGTTTTAATCTGCATAATGACATTGTGCTCCCCTATATTTTGCACTATTGCAGTGACGATCAACAACAACGTTTATTACCGAAAATGGTCAGTGGTGAATGCATCACCGCTATCGCAATGACTGAACCCAATACCGGAAGTGATCTTGCCGGGGTACGTACAACAGCTATCCGTGACAAAGAAAATGGGCATTATGTGGTCAATGGACAAAAAACATTCATCACAAATGGCATTTTGAGCGACATCGTTGTGACCGTTGCGAAAACAAATCCTGAAGAAAAGCATAGCGGCATCAGTCTGATTCTGGTCGAACGTGGCATGGACGGGTTTGAGCGCGGGCGTAATCTGGAGAAAATCGGTCTAAAAGCACAGGACACCGCCGAGCTATATTTTAGCAACGTCAATGTACCGCTAGACAATCTTATCGGTGAAGAAGGACACGGTTTTTACTATCTCATGACCGAACTCCCACAGGAACGCTTAAGCATCGCCGTCGGTGCGATGGCGGCTTGTGAAGCGGCGCTGGAGTGGACAATTGATTATTGCAATGAACGCACAGCGTTTGGTCGGTCTATCGGCAAATTCCAGAATTCGCGCTTTAAATTAGCAGAGATGAAAACTGAGATTCAAATTGGACAGGTCTTTGTGGATCGTTGCATCATGGAACTCAACGCGGGCAACCTGTCTACCGAAACGGCATCAATGGCGAAATGGTGGACGACAGAACTGCAAAAGCGGGTAGTTGATCAATGTGTACAGCTTCATGGTGGTTATGGCTATATGATGGAATACCCCATCGCCAAAGCCTATCTGGATACCCGTGTACAAACCATCTATGGCGGCACAACCGAAATCATGAAGGAGATCATCGGACGTTCAATGGGCTTTTAGCATGGATCAAAAAACATTCATCAAAGAACTCGACCTTTCACGCACAAAATGGGAGAGCGCAGTAGCCAAAATTCGCGACGAAAAACTACAAAACGCGCACATCAACGATTCATGGACTGTCAAAGACTTGATCGCCCATACCGTTTGGTTTGAAAAAGAGATGTTGCAACTTGTTCGTGAGCGTTCGCTAGAAGGAGCTTCACGATTCTGGCTTGAATCACCTGATGAGCGCAATCGTCTAATTTATGAAGCGAACAAAAATCGCTCGTGGAATGATATTATGAGTCAATATGATGGTATATACTCGCAACTCAGAAAAGCATTTACCGAGGTGAGCGATAACTCATTAAACGCCCCATCACAATTTGCTATGCCACCGGATTGGGTTCCGCACCAAGTCTTCGCAGACAATACCTATAACCATTACGATCATCATTTGCCTGATTTACACAGGATACTGACATAAAAATACCGTCGGATTGTGCGTCATCCGGCGGCATATCGTCACTTAATCAGCATCTAAATGCTCAAATGGATCAACCTCTGGCGGTTCGCGGAAAATCATAAACATAAACGTCAGTAATAAGCCCATCACAAAACCACCGACATGAGCCCAAACCGCAACACCCCCTGTCTGCGTGGTTTCTACACCTAATGCCGTAACGCCGTTAAATAGATCAACGATGAAGAAATAGAACAGCATGTAAAATGCCTGTACATCCACCGTGCCGATAGGCACACGGAAGAAAAATGCAATTGTACGCACACGGGTCGCTGGATAGAGCAAAACGAACGCGCCCATCACACCATAAATTGCCCCGCTCGCGCCTATAGACGGGATACATACATTCCAATTGATCGCCGCATGAAGAAAGCTCGCCGCGAAGCCCGCCGCGAAATAAAATAACGCATAGCGTACTTTCCCCATATAAGATTCTACATTGGGTCCAAACATATACAAAAAGACCATATTGCCGATCAAATGTACCCAACCCCCATGCAAAAACATTGACCGCACAGAATCAAGCACCGTCTCGGTGGAGAAGAAGTTACGCGTCATCTGACAGGGCACAACCGCTAGTGCAAAAAATTGTTGACCCAATTCAGATTGCGTAAGTGTCAATTCCCAGAAAAACACCAGCACATTAATCATAATTAACGCATATGTGATCCAGGGTGTGCTTTCCGGCTTTCGTAAAGTTTTTAATGGAAACACTAGGCTTATCCTCAAATAAAAAAGACATTTTCCCTATATGCATCTACGTCAATCATAGCGTAAAGGTTGCATAAAAAGGTGAAAGACTCAAAAGCCCCACCGATTCTGGAGGGGCTTGATGTTGACAAATGATTAATGTCGGCGAATTAACGATCCGCAACCGGTGTCCATAACAGGTCTTTCGGACCAACATAGTTGGCTGTCGGGCGGATCAAACGACCACCCATCTGATCGATGATATTGGCTGACCACCCACCAATACGTGCCATCGCAAATAACGGTGTGAACATCTCAATATCCAGCTCAAGCGTATACAGCACAATCGCGCTGTAGTAATCCACATTCGGGAACAATTTACGCTCAATAAAGTAATCATCTGCACGAGCCGTATCAGCCAATTGCTTCGCAATGTCGAACCATTTGGTATTGCCAGAGGCTTTTGCAAGTTCTTTAGCACGTTGTTCCAGCACTGCCGCACGAGGATCCGGTGCTTTATATACACGGTGACCAATGCCCATGATCCGACGATCACCATTTTTGATGTTGGTGTCAAACCATGATTCCACATTATCCGGCTCACCAATTTCGACGAACATCTTCATGGCTTCTGCATTTGCTCCACCATGTGACGGACCTTTCAGCGTGCCGATACCAGCGACGACAGCACTGTGCATATCGGAGCCAGTTGCCGTTACAACACGAGTACAGAAGGTACTCGCGTTCATGCCGTGTTCCGCCAACAATACCAGATATGCGTTGATCGCGTTCACAGCAGAGCCATCTGGATCATCACCACTGAGCATATACACGAAGTTCTGGGCTAAGTTCAGGTCAGCGCGTGGTGCAATCGGGTCATTGCCCTTACGGATGCGATCCCATGCCGCACAGATTGTCGTAATCTGACCCGTCAGACGAGCGGCTTTGCGTGTCGCAACATCTTTGTCGGTCAAGTTTTCCGCATCGTCATCATAATGTGCCAGCGCAGACACAGCAGTACGTAACACCGCCATCGGGTTTGATTCTTTCGGCAATGATTTCATCATCGAGATCACACCATCAGGTAAGCTCGCGCCTTGTGCAATCTCGGAACGTAACGCTTCTAATTCATCTGCATTGGGCAAACGCGTATTCCACAGTAAGAACACAACCTCTTCAAAAAGCGCGTTCTCTGCAAGGTCTTCAATTTTGTAACCGCCATAAATCAACTTACCATTTACACCGTCAACAAGGCTAGTGGTTACATCTGCAACGACTACACCCTCTAAACCACCTTTATTTTCTGCCATGATTAAACTCCTTCAATAAGTAATGTCGAATTATACAACTTGTGATTTATTTTACTAAACAAAAGGCAACCTGACACGGTTAACTTCTTTAGTAGATATTAAGTCTTACAGGTTAAGAAGTGTTTATAAACGACCAAATTTAATCGAATCGCTTGCAAACACCTTTAAATCGTGATAGTCTATGCGCCATGAATAAAAAACTTTGCCCAACGAATCCGAATACATTGTATTGTGTGACCATGCCTCGCATGCTCATGTGTATGTGTATTTACAATAATACCACCCGGGACGTTTGGCAGGAAAACAGCGAACGCTAGCTACACGCGCAAGTTGAAATTATGAAGCCAGCCTACCCGGTTGGCTTTTTTATTACCCGAATAAGGATCATATGAATGAGCATCTTGCTAAAGCAATCACTACAAGAAACCATCTATTCTCAAATGGAAGCCACCTTCCCAAATGAGGGTGGAGGCTTTTTGCTGGGAACGCCATCCGGCGAAGATGTGCAAATTATAGACGTGATTGCAGTCGAAAACGTGTTTGAAACAGAAGAACAATACCATCGCTATGCGATGACACCGCAAAACTGGGCGGCAATGGAAGATGAAGCCGATGAACGTGGGCTAGCATTGGTAGGTTACTACCACAGCCACCCTAATTCACCGGCGATTCCATCGGAATTTGACCGCGTCCATGCCTTACCACATTTTGTCTATATTATCACTTCGGTAATGGATGGCAAAGCGGTCGATATGAAAGTGTGGTTACTCCGCGATGACCGCAGTAAATTTGATGAGAACACATTAACGATTGAAACTGAGGGGGACTCATAACATGAAGCGAATGTGTTACTAAAACGTACGATCACAATCTGACCATATCGGAAAAGCTAATCTTCAAATCAAACATTTATAGAGAAAAATACGAGGACATAAAATGAGCGACAACGGACACGAACGCGAACTGAGCTTCAATACACAGGCGCTTCACGCAGGCTATAGCTCCGACCCGACAACCGGCTCACGGGCAGTGCCAATCTATCAAACAACTTCCTATCAATTTCGTGATACAGAACACGCGGCGGCATTATTTGCCCTGCAAGAACCGGGCAACATTTATACACGCATCATGAATCCGACTAACGACGCATTTGAACAACGTATTGCCGCATTACAGGGCGGTATCGCGGCGTTGACAACTGCATCCGGTCAATTTGCAGAAACCCTAACCCTGCTGACTCTGTGCAATGCCGGCGATGAAATCATCTCTACCAGCGCACTTTATGGCGGGACATATACACTATTTGCCCACAGCGCCAAACGCCTGAACATCAAGGCGCATTTTGTTGAAGGCGCAGACCCTGACAAAATCGAATCGCTGATTAACGATAAGACCAAATTCATTTATCTGGAAACTATCGGTAATCCTAAATTAGAAATCCCCGATTTCGAGCGCATCAGCGAAGTTGCCCACGCCAATGGTATTCCCGTTGTGGTTGATAACACATTCGGCACGCCCTATCTGTTTAAAGCCTTTGATCATGGTGTAGATATCGTTCTGCACTCCACCACCAAATGGATTGGCGGACACGGATTGAGCATCGGTGGTGTTATCATTGATGGTGGTAAATTCGATTGGAAATCAAGCGGTCGTCATGATGGATTAGTTGAGCCGGAACCCGCCTATCACGGTGCAGTCTTTGCAGATCTAGTCGGTAACGAACTCGCCTTCATCATCCGCGCCCGCGTTGTTGGTCTGCGCGATTTTGGTGGTTCACAAGCACCGTTCAATACCTTCCTTAACTTGATTGGTCTGGAAACACTAGCATTACGCATGGAACGCCATGTTTCAAATGCGCTTGCCGTCGCCAAATA
>DAOTXB010000457.1:0-4090 GCA_034435575.1 Anaerolineae bacterium | reverse complement strand
GGTTGAGGTTGGGGTGAGTTTAGTTGCATGATGAGTTGGATTGTAGGCTCATAATTTGTACACGCCTTCATCGACTGCTCAAACACAGATTTTGCCCCATTAGGATCGTTACCGTATAGATGCGCAATTGCCTGATTCCTCAACAAGCCGGGGTGATGACGATAATTTTGGTTCAGTTCATGGTAGATCGTGTCTGCATCCTGATAGAGACCTTTTAAAGCAAGTGCGTTCGCCTTCGCAAGCTGGTTTAATTGTGGTTCTCGCCCACGCATAGACCGAATGCGATTATAGATTGCCATCGGCACACCGAGAAGGAAAATGGAATTTAGCATCAGCATTTTCATTGACATCTGCGCGGCACACGCATCACATAAGTGACGGCGTTGATAATTGTATCCATAGACTAAGATCAGGAAATAGAAGTAAAATTCGGTATACCCTCGCACACGATCAAACATTCCGCATTCGTCACAACAGCGATAATCATCACCAACGGTGACAACTTCTTTTGTGTTATCGAATACGGACTCGCAGAAGCGACAATAGATGTAGTTTGATTTATCTATTCCACTAAGGTCAATTGTGGCTTTACAATGTGGGCAGACTTCTGCACGAAACTCATCATCCTTACCTTCTTCTTGTAATGCTTTACGATGACGAAGCGCTATAACACGCGACGACATGCGATCAACATGTTTTTCTAGATCAAGCGCCTTGATTTTATTGACTTTTATGGCAAATCCGGGTCGTCCTTCAAGTTCATCAATAAAGTGCTGAGAAACTTTATTGGCATCAATCGCCATAATGAGCCGATCATCACGCACAGTGGTATCTACGATGGCTTCATAAGGGAGAAGTTCGTCATTTAGCACAAGACCGTCAGATGTCGTACGACCCTTCTTGGCGCGAAATCCCTTCGGATGTCCTGTTTGCCATATGTATTGAAATGAGAATGATAAGTCTTCATTACTCGTATTCACTGACAGCTCCAATCTGATTTAAAACTTTTCCATATTCTCATCATACTCCCAGATTTAGGATAAAAAATTAAGAAAAATGTTATGGAATTGTCACAAAGAGAATTTGGGTTTTCAGGTCTGGAAGTTTGGAGTATTTCTTATAGTTTCGCTGAATTCAGCTCCGAAGGGATGCAAAAATCAACTAGATTGCAGTACCCAATGTCCATCAGATATGATTTGCAGATGTGCATCAGATTTAATCGCTTGTAATAGATCACTCAAACCATGCTTAGTGTTGGGTATATTGAATTCTTTTAATGTCAGAAAAGTCGTATCTTTGGCATGATTCACATACCATTGAAGGTATCTATACAATTCAAATGTGGAAAAGCGCATTGGATGTTGTATATCCCAATCATAGTATTCGTTTGTCACGAGATGACGAAGCTCGCATCCTATACCGTGTAGCTGATACTTCCATACGTGTTTCCAAATCCCGCTGAAATGTTTCGGGTGTTTGGAAAGCCATTGCAAATGATCAGCTATTTTCTTGTGATACTTCGTTTCAAAAGTTTTTTCCAAGTTTAATATCTGTTCTAACCCATATAGAATAACCAAGTTCGGACGAAAATAGATCATCACTTCAATGACAGTTTGCCGCCTTCTCTCTAAGTAGTAGTTTACAAACTGTAAAAGAGTATTTTGTGCGTCATTCTGCTCAATGTTCATTAGAAGTTACTTAAACCTTCATATACATATGGACTTTACAAACTTCTTGGAAGCCTATTTTTGAATGCACGCCATGACCCATTTCTGTTACCATCATGCCACCGATATGATAGCCATGTTTAAGGGCATCCTGTATGCGATGACGCGCTAATGCGGTTGCGACACCTTTACGGCGTGCATCAGGGATAACAGCAAGCTGATAGAAGCCTGCAACGCCACCCGCAAGATGTAAAATCGCACATCCGACGGGTTGTTCCTGATCATATGCTACATAGTAAAATGTCTCTTTGCCCTCATATAAACTGTTTTTTTGTATGCCTCGATATATCTCAATCACATCCTCCGGAAAACCATCATTCGCCATAGATTGTACTGAAATCCAATCTTCCGCCTGTTGCTTACTTTTCGCCTGTACAACCTGAATTGGTGAGGCATCGGGGATGACATCTTTTAACATACCCGCCAACACGGGGCGTTCTTCGATACGTGTAAAGCCATGGTCGATGAGGGCGATCTCTGCGATATCACGTGTAGATGGCGGTAACAAAAACCATATTGCCATATCATGCGAATAATCCGCTATTATATCGGCAACATGTTCAGTGTTGTTCACATTCAGGTATACGATGAAATTAGCAAGTGGAAATGGAACAGGCGATGATGTGCGGATCGTTTTTTCGGTATGTGTAACCTTTAGTAAATCTGATTCTTGCATCAATATGACTCTATTAAGATTTTCTTGAAGTGCTTCAATGATCTGTTCACGGTTAAAGTTGTCTAACGTTACTTCATGCATGTATGATGCTCCGTTTTGTAAGGTATTTGGATGATGGGATAGCATAACTCCATAGTAAGTAGAGCGCACCTTGGGAAGATTAAGGTCAATAGATTTACCTTACAAATGCTTCGATTACACTAAACAAATGCTGGTCGTGAAAATCCATATATCGCGCTTAATCCACTTCGAGTTTATAGCCCACGCCCCATACCGTTTCGATGGTGGCTTGCATGCCGTCCAATTTGTGGCGCAGATGTGCGATATGAACATCAACGGTGCGCGTTTCTCCGGCGAAGTCATACCCCCACACGACTTCCAGCAATTTCTCACGACTAAAGACAAGACCGGGGTCTTTCGCCAGAGTCAGCAATAGATCAAATTCTTTCATACGGAGATCAACCGTCTGATTATTCACTTTGATCATCCGACGATCTGGCTCAATCAGCAGATTGCGATGCGCGATGGTGGATTGCTCACCGGATGTGGACGTGCCCGCATTGCGCCGTTCGATGCTCGATTGGCGGCGTAAAATTGCCTTGACACGGGCGACCAATTCACGCGGGTTGAAGGGTTTGGTCAGGTAATCGTCCGCGCCAAGTTCTAGCCCGACGATCTTATCAATGTCATCACTACGCGCCGTGAGCATAATAATCGGCACATCGGATTCTGCGCGTACCCGACGACAAATCTCCCAGCCATCCATGTTCGGCAACATCAAATCCAACACGATCAGCGCAGGCGGGGTGTTCATGATGGTATCGAAGGCGACTTTGCCATCAGTGGCGCTGACAACCTCAAAATTTTCCTGTTCCAGATACATCTTAGCGAGGTCGATGATGCGTTGTTCGTCATCTACAACGAGAATGGTGTCGTTCATAAGGTTGGTGTCCTGTGCTTTGTATACCGTGTCTATGTCTCTTATTGTAGATCATCTCCATGCATCACATGGTTGAGATCACACACTTTTTACAGATTGTTTACGCTTCGGTATCGATCACCGTGACTAACAACTTATCTATGCGTCGATCATCCATATCTAGCACCTCAAAGCGCAAGTCGCCCCAGTCGAATTGATCGGTCAATTGAGGTAGGTCGCCCTCTTGCTCGCCATGTTGGTACATAAAGAATCCGGCGACGGTCTGATACAACCCTTCGTCCTCACCGGGCATGTCCTCGCGTATATTCAAGATCGCTTTGAACTCGGCGACGGGCATTAGACCATCAATCAACCATGAGCCATCGCGCCGTTGTGTTGCTTCGGGTTCATCAAGGTCACCAACCACTGCTTCGATCAGTGCGGTAATGGAGAGAATACCCTCCACGCCACCGTGTTCACCGACGACAAACGCCATTTTCTGATTGTGTTGGCGCAAGCGAGTCAGTGCGACGGAGGCAGTCGCGCCCTCTGGAACATAAAATGGGGGTTGAGCGAGTGCGCGTAGATTAATCGTCTCATTGGTGACTATTTTCTTCAGGATATGGCGGGCTTTTACCATGCCAATGACTGCATCCGGTACACCGTCAATCACTGGATAGCGCGTGTGTTCTTGGGTCATCAGCGTGTCCACAATATCATCATTATCCATGCTGACATCTAACCATGTCATTTCTGTACGCGGAGTCA
>DAOTXB010000456.1:0-2050 GCA_034435575.1 Anaerolineae bacterium | reverse complement strand
ATAGCGTTTACCACGATCCAAGCGCCCACCCATACCGAGTTTTTCCAGCGTTGCTACCCATTGTTGCCCCCACCATTCGCGCCCGATGTCACCGCGTCGGCTTTCAGCATGAATAGGTCCCGGTATCACAATCGCATCGGACGGTGTGGTATAGTCCGCTAAGGTCGAATCATCTTCATAATAATCGTCGTAATCGTCATAGTACCAGCTCATTGTTAGCGCTCCAGTGCTTCGTGTCGTAATGCGACTAAATCGCGCAGTTCATTATTATCCAGTTCAGAAATCCAGCTTTCACCCGTCCCAATTACCGAGTCTGCTAAGGCTTGCTTTTTCTCGATCATCGAGTCAATGCGTTCTTCCAGTGTGCCCAGACAGATGAATTTATGCACCTGCACATCTTTGGTTTGACCGATGCGATAGGCGCGGTCAGTCGCTTGATTTTCAACAGCCGGGTTATACCAGCGATCAAAGTGGAAAACGTGGTTTGCCCCTGTGAGCGTTAAGCCTGTCCCGCCCGCTTTTAGGGATAGGATAAACACGGGCGGTCCCTGTGCAGATTGAAAACGCCTGACCATTTCATCACGCTTTTTTGACGGTGTACCACCGTGTAGGAACAAGACCTCCTCCACCAAATACTCGCGCAGGTGCGTTTGTAGCATCGTACCCATTTCAGCATATTGCGTGAAGATCAACAAACGCTCGCCATTAGCGCGGATTTCGTCGATCATTTCCGTCAGGCGATCAAGTTTGCTACTCCGTTCAGAAAGCGAAGCTGTCGCACCTTCTTTCAAAAAGTGCGCCGGATGGTTACAAATCTGCTTGAGCTGAGTCAGCATCCGTAAAATGTTGCCCCGTCGCGCCATGTCCTCATCAGCCGATTCAACTGCGTCCATCGCTTCGCGGACTGCCGCTTCGTACAGTGTCACCTGTTCCGGGGTCATGGTGCAATAGACTTTATTCTCGAATTTTTCCGGCAAATCCTCAATGATGGAAGCATCCGTTTTTACCCGTCTTAGGATAAACGGCGCGGTCAATTGCTTGAGCGAAGCAGATGCGCTCTTGTCGCCGTAACGCTCAATTGGCGTGGAGAAATTGGACTTAAACGCTTTTTGTGATCCCAGATAACCGGGGTTGAGAAATTGAAAAATTGACCATAATTCCGTCAGGCGATTTTCCACCGGTGTCCCTGTAAGCGCCAATTTAAACTCCGCCGGAATACTGCGTGCCGCCTGTGCTTGTTTTGTAGACGGATTTTTGATGTTTTGCGCTTCGTCCAGCACCATATCTGACCAGTCCACCTGAGAGAAAAAGTTAAGATCGCGCCGTAGGAGTGCGTAACTGGTCAACACCACATCGACTTTGTTCGCCTCTTTGATGAACGCCTCATTCTGTAAACGATCCGCGCCGTGATGCGTCAGGGTTTTGAGGTGTGGCGCAAATTTGCGGATTTCGTGGCGCCAGTTGCCCACCACCGAGGTCGGGCAGACCAGCAACGCAGGGTTTGTCACGTTCATTTGTTCGCGTTCGTGCGCCCACAGCGTGATCGTCTGGATTGTTTTGCCCAGTCCCATATCATCAGCAAGGCACGCGCCCAACTGCATCTGGCGCATTTGCGTCAACCAGCCGAAACCGCGCAGTTGATAGGGGCGGAGTGTTGCCTGTAAGCCATCCGGCACGGGCGCGGGTGGGGTGTGTTCGGGGTTGTATAGGCGCTCGAATACCTCCTCAAGCCAGCCTTCGATTTCGGTACTTTCGACCTCAATGCCATCAATATCGCTTTCGGTGGCGTGGGTTTGGAGCGCCTCGGAGAGCGTCATTTCACCATTTTTTGTCTGATCGAAGAATTTCATCGCGGCTTCAATCTGGTCAGGGTCAAGCGTCACCCATTCGTCTTTATAGCGCACAAGTGGCTGTTTTAGTTCAACCAACGCCTCAAACTCGTCACGGCTGATCGTGTCGCCACCGAGCGATAATTGCCATTCATAGCGCAGGATCGAATCACGGGTGAGGAAACCCGTTGGCTCGTTAGTCTGCCCTTTAATTTTTGCCT
>DAOTXB010000455.1:0-11641 GCA_034435575.1 Anaerolineae bacterium | reverse complement strand
TTCTTCCGTGCGATCTACTTCCTGCCCTCGGTGGCGGCGGTAGTGGGGACGGCGCTCATATGGCGCTGGTTATATGACCCCACCATCGGCTATTTCAACTTCATCATTTCAGAAGTCGTGACATTTTTAAACGGTATCGGCTTTGGTATC
This sequence comes from Anaerolineae bacterium, assembly GCA_034435575.1. GTDB lineage: Bacteria > Chloroflexota > Anaerolineae > Aggregatilineales > Phototrophicaceae > JAVJSU01. The sequence continues at coordinate 11,491 of DAOTXB010000455.1, read as the reverse complement.
ACTGATCCTAGCATCGCATGGTTGACCGGGCCCGGTGTGATGCTCGTTTCGATTGTGTTCCTCGCCGCGTGGCAGGTGGTCGGATTCAACACGGTGTTGTTCCTCGCAGGGTTACAGGGCATCCCGAACGTGCTTTATGAAGCGGCGATGATTGACGGCGCGAATCGATGGCAACAATTCCGCAACGTGACCGTGCCCATGCTCGCTCCGACGACGTTCTTTGTGGTGACAACGACGATCATCACGGGCTTGCAGGTGTTTAATGAGCCTTACGCCCTATTCCCGGTCAGACCGTTACCGGAGGCGGCTACAACCGGCGTGTTCTACATTTATAATCAGGGCTTTAATCGCTTTGCATTCGGCTATGCGTCCTCGGTGGCGTGGTTATTGTTCCTGCTCATTTTCATGGTAACGTTCGTGCAATTCCGTCTGCAAAATTCAGACGCTTACGACGATTAGGGAGACTCTGATGGCTACAGATACAGCACAAAATCTCAATCAACTGACCGCCAGAGACTATGTCTATCGTGGGATCGCTTATGTTTTATTGAGTGCTTTCGCACTATTCATGCTCTTCCCGTTTATCTACATGGCAATGTCTTCGCTAAAAACGTCTGATGATATTTTTGAGTATCCGCCACGCCTGTTACCGCGCACATCAGAAACGCTCGATTCGGAAGCGTTTGAGACAGTTAGGGCACTCATCAATGGTGAAGAACTCACGATTGATGTTGATTCCTCAGAACCATTGCCACTTTACGAATTTGACATTGACGGCGAAACACGGCAATTAATCCTGACCGATGAACGCAGTCCGCGTTACGGTTTTTTCACCTCACGCGAGTTGATTAATGTTGACGACGCGCGTAGTAGTGAAATTCAGTATCAACTGCCCTTGGATGAAGCGCTGGAAAACGGCACCCTCGTTGATCTTGAACAAGAGGTATTTGTTCCAGTCAGCGATGATCCAAATGCTGACGGCGACGAGTTCGACCTGTATGAGATCACAATTGACGGCGAAACGACTGAGATTCTCCTCGCCTATCGTGGCACATTGAACCTCTTTGTTGATCCAGACGACCCGAGCGTAAATGTGTTCGCTGTAGAACGCACCGCACAGCAGGTAGAATTTGTAGAATTTCAGTTTGAGAATTACGATACCGTGTTCAACTTAAATCTGGATCGTGCGCTGGTAAATACGACAATCGTGACGATTTCAGTGGTGGCTGGTCAGCTCGTAACATCCATTCTGGGCGGTTATGCTTTCTCACGCATCAAATTCGCTGGACGAGACACGTTATTCCTGCTTTATCTCGGTTCATTTATGATCCCATTTGTGGTGTTGATTATCCCCATGTATCGTTTGATGGTATTGATCGGCTGGGAGAATCGCATCGTGTCACTGATTGTGCCGTGGATATTTACGGTTTATGGGACGTTCCTATTGCGACAGTTCTTCATCTCCATTCCAAAGGAAATTGAAGAAGCGGCGTTGTTGGACGGTGCCAGTCGCTTCCGCATCTTATGGGGCATTTTCGTACCGTTGAGTAAGCCGGCAATCGCAACATTGACAATCTTTTCATTCCTGTATGCGTGGAACAGTTTCTTGTGGCCCCTGCTCATTATCGGTGAGGGCGAGGTCGATAATCATGTCTTGACACTTTCGCTTATTCGTCTCAGCAATATCGCGGCGGATCGCCCGAATCTGGTGTTGACAGGGGCGGCAGTCGCTATAGTGCCGCCGATTATCATCTTCATACTGGCGCAACGCTACTTTATCGAAGGTGTAGCAACATCGGGCTTGAAAGGATAATCGCGCAACAACGATCAAATTCAACAGGTTGCCTGACAGTGGGTGACCTGTTTTTATTTTGCGCCGTGTCACCGCAAAAAAACCTCAATTCAACGCAAATATCGCGGGTAAATCATCTACAAACGCGTTGAATTTGTATTTCATTTGTGCTATCATCACTACAAAGTGAGTAATCCGATAAGCATAATTTTCCGCAGTTGCTGGAGACGACACATTGCCCGACACGTCGATCAAAATCATTGAAGTTGGTCCACGCGATGGCTTACAACGTGAGACAACTTTCATCCCAACAAAAGACAAAATAGCGATGGTTCATCGCCTTGTTGATGCTGGCATTAAACGGATTCAGGTCACGTCATTTGTGCATCCAACAATAGTGTCACAAATGGCAGATGCTGAGGCTGTATGTGCGGGGTTAGATCGACGTGAAGATGTTCAATACAGCGGTCTAGTGCTGAATATGAAGGGACTAGAACGTGCCCATGCGTCTGGTCTTACCCATGTTGATATGTCGATTTCCGCGAGTGATAGCCACGGGCGCAAAAATGCCAACATGGGTTTAGAAGAAGCGATCAATCATTTTGCTGAAATGGTCGAACGCGCTCACTCATTAGGCATTACGGTACGTGGTGGAGTGCAATGTGCCTTTGGTTATTATGAAGACGATGTAACACAGGCAATTGTGATTGACCTGCTACGACGGCATCTGGCATTAGGTGTTGCATCACTTGCCATAGCGGATTCTACGGGCATGGCAAATCCGGTACAAATTCGCACCATGTTACGGGAGGTGATGCCACTGGCAGGAAGAACACCGATTGTATTGCACTTACACGATACGCGTGGCATGGGATTGGCAAATGTACTCGCTGGCATTGAGGCAGGATGCACCCATTTTGATACCGCATTTGGTGGTCTTGGCGGTTGCAATTTTATTGATGGCGCGTCAGGCAATATCGCCACAGAGGATACGATCAATATGTTGCATGATATAGGATATGCGACTGGTATTGATAACGCAAAGGTCAGCGCGGTGTCACAATTTTTGGCGGAAAAGCTCGGACATGCGTTACCGGGCAAGCTCTACCAACTGTTGACGTAAAGGCACGTTATGGGACAAACGCTTGCGGAAAAGCTCATTTCTAGCCATGCAGGTCGAACGGTTCATGCCGGTGAACTTGCCATTGTCAGCGTTGACGGTGTGATGACAACCGATGCCACCGGTCCGTTTACGCTTCAGGCGTTTCATGAATTGGGCGGAAAATCCTTATGGGATGCAGAAAAAGTGTCGATTATCCTTGACCATGCTACCCCTGCCCCCAATGAACGCATTAGTAATCTTCATCAGATGTTGCGTGACTTTGCACAAGACATGGGTTGTCATTTTTATGATGTGGGCGAAGGAATCTGTCATCAATTGATGGTGGAAAACGAGCATGTTAAGCCGGGTGATATTTTCCTCGGTGCAGATAGCCACACACCAACCTATGGCGCACTCAACGCGTTTTCTGCTGGCGTGGGTTCCACAGATTTGGCGGCGGTAATGTTGACAGGGAAAACATGGCTCAAAGTGCCGGAAACTATTCAAATTGAACTCGTTGGCGAACTGCCTGCCGGATTAAGTGCAAAAGATATTATTTTACACCTTGTTGGCAAAGTAGGCATCGCGGGTGCTACCTATATGTCCGTCGAATTTACCGGAGAAACCATTCATGACTTCACACTGGCAAGCCGAATGGTGCTGGCAAATATGGCGGCGGAAATGGGCGCAAAGGCGGGTCTGGTTGACCCTACAGGACTCGACCTCTGGTACGACTTCACCCCAACATTGGCTGATTGTGATGCTAATTATGTTCAAAAACACACGGTTCATGTCTCTGAGTTAAAGCCACAGGTTGCTATTCCTCACTTGCCGAGTGATGTTCACGACATTGATACGATTGGTGAAGTCAAGGTGAATCAAGCATTCATCGGCTCATGCACCAATGCAAGGCTAGAAGATTTGCAGATGGCGGCACAGGTATTGCGGGGCAAGAAAATCGCCTCTGGTGTCCGGTTGTTGATCGCGCCTGCATCACGCAAGGTATTCAACGATGCGCTTGCTGATGGCACCGTGAGTATCTTGTCCGAAGCAGGAGCAACATTTATGACCTCCGGTTGTGGTCCCTGTGTGGGCACATTAGGTGGTATTCCAGCCGACGGCGACGTGATTATTTCCAGCACAAATCGCAATTTTCGCGGACGAATGGGTAATCCAAATGCGTTGATTTATTTGAGTTCACCAGCAGTTGTCGCCGCCTCCGCACTCACTGGAGAAATCACGCATCCAGCGGAAGTGATGGACTCAGCGAAAACATGGGAAATACGCTGATGGTACGAGCAAAAACGCATGTTTACGGCGATAACATCGACACTGACCGCATCATCGCTGGAAAGTATACCAAAACGCTGGATATGAGCACGCTCGCCGCGCATGTGTTGGAAGACCTTGACCCTAAATTTCGGGAGCGGATGCAGATCGGAGATGTGCTTGTTGCAGGACACAATTTCGGCACAGGCTCATCACGAGAACAAGCACCAATTGCCCTAAAAACTGCCGGTGTTTCAGTCGTTATTGCACGGTCATTCGCACGGATTTTTTACCGCAATGCCATTAATATTGGTTTGCCAGTTGTCGAGGTTGCCAATCACCAGATTGAACAGGGGCATGAGGTAGAGGTTGACCTGAGCGCTGGCATTGTGATTAACCATAGCACTGGTGAAAAGTACACAGCAACTGTAATGCCCCGTGTGATGATTGACATACTGCAAGCAGGTGGTCTGATCAATTATCTCAAAATACACAACGACTACCAACTTTAACCACACGATTTATTCTAACTAAGCGATGGAGCAGGCAAAATGTCAACCAATGATGCCCTACCCTTGAATGGTGTGCGTGTGGCTGAATTCAGCCATGCGGTCATGGGTCCGGCGGCGGGCTTGATATTGGCGGATCTGGGTGCGGAGGTTATTCGCGTGGAGCGCACACCGGATGGCGACCCCACCCGACACCTCAAAGGGTTTGGCACAGGGTATTTCACCTATTTTAATCGCAATAAGAAAAGTATTGCGGTTGATCTTAAATCTGATGCTGGATGCGAGATCGCCAAGAATTTGCTTAAAACGGCTGACGTGTTGATTGAAAATTTCGCTCCGGGCACAATGGATCGATTAGGCTTTGGCTATCATGCTGTGCAAGCGCTGAATCCGCGACTGATTTATCTCTCGCTAAAGGGCTTTATGGCGGGTCCGTATGAAAAACGCCCGGCGCTTGATGAGGTTGTGCAAATGATGTCCGGTCTGGCATATATGACCGGGCCACCGGGACAACCGTTACGCGCGGGCGCATCCATTGTCGATATTATGGGGGGGACTTATGGCGCGATGGCAGTCCTTGTTGCATTAATGGAGCGAGCGAAAACGGGCATGGGCAAACTTGTCCAGAATGGCTTGTTCGAGACTGCCGCATACATTATGGCGCAACATATGGCTTACAGTGCCATCGGTCAGGAAGCCGTACCGCCGATGCCCGCCCGCGTGAGCGCTTGGGCAATTTATCGCACATTTGACACTGCTGACGACGAGCAAGTGTTCATCGGCATTACCAGTGATAAGCATTGGTCTAGTTTTTGTGATGTGTTTGACCGCCCTGACCTGCTTGCCCGTGATGATTTACAGACCAACAACCTGCGGATAGAACAACGCGCGTGGTTGCACCCTGACCTTGAGGCATTTTTTAAGACTATGAATCGTTCAGAAATTGTCGATAAGGCGGACAGGGCTCAAATTCCATTTTCACCAATTGCACGTCCTGAAGACCTGTTCGATGACCCACAACTTAACGCAGGTGGGAGCTTGCTTGATATAACCTTGCCGGACGGACGGAAAACAAGACTACCGCGTTTGCCCATGATGTTAGACGGGCACGACCTCGGCATACGATCACAAGCACCATTGGTCGGGGAACACACACGCGAAATATTAGCGGAAATCAGCTACAACGACTCTCACATTGAAGCACTTTATGCTGCTGATATTATTGCATGATCGCTTTGCATTTGTACTTTGAAGGGGATATAGTCATGACAATAACCCTTTTAAGCAGGTACGTAAACTTATGACCATTGATCGTAGTTCGCCCATTCCATTATATTATCAGCTCAAGCGCGTCTTACTGGAAAAAATCGAGAACAGCGAACTCAAACCCGGTGACATTTTGCCTACGGAGCAACAGATTCAAGATACCTATAATGTCAGCCGGACAACCGTAAGACAGGCACTGAGCGAATTGGTCGATGATGGCAAAATCACCCGTCATCGAGGACGCGGGACATTCGTCGCTAAACCCAAAATCCGTCATATGCCCGATCAGTATCCCGACCTCGCTGACCATATGATTGAACAGGGTTTGACACCCGGATGGCGCTTATTAGGCTCATCATGGATTGAACCGACCAAAGAAGTCAGCAAAAAGTTACAGTTGGATGGAGAAAAACAAGTCTTTAAAATCGAACGGTTGCGGTTAGAGAATAATGAACCAATCGGACATCATATTGCCTATCTAGCACCACAATTTGCCCATGCGATTGACACGAATGCATTAATTCAGGGTGGGTCGTTACGTTATTTGAGCAATCTCGATTTGTTGAACGATAGTATCGCTGACCGCACATTGGAAGCCCTGGAAGCCAGCGAAAAATATGCTGAATTGCTCCAAATTCCTGAAGGCACCGCGCTCTTACGTATCAACCGTGTGGTGTATGCACCAGATCACACACCGATTGAAACCTTTACAGGAGTATATCGTGGGGATCGTTTTCAATATCATATCAACAACATGCGGGCGGTGAGCACCATTAACCAGTAGACAGTAACAAAATCAAAAAGATTTTTACAGGATAATTTTGAGGAGACATAATACCCGTGAGCGATAGCAAACGATTTGACCTCATCGTGAAGAATGTACGCGTTGTGCGCCCTAACCTGAACACCATCGACCCTGCCGACATTGGCATCAAAGACGGCAAATTTGCACAGATCAGTGCGGACATCCCGGCTGAACAGGCAATTGAAGTATTCGATGGACAGGGACGGATGGCACTCCCCGGTGCGATTGATGCCCATACGCATGTTGGCATTTATGTGCCCACTTATGATGATGCCCCGACAGAATCAGCGGCGGCGGCATCCGGCGGAGTCACAGTGGTGATGCCCTATGTGCGTACCGGTAGTCTTTATCTAAATATGGGTGGCTCATGGACAAATTTCTGGCAAAAGTTGCAGGAAAACAGCGAAGGACGCTATTACACCGATTATGCTTATCATGTATCGCCGATTGCTGGTGAACAAATCGCTGAGATGGAATACATGCTTACGGAATGCGGTGCGCCGAACTTCGGCGAGGTATTTATGTTCTATGGTTTACACGGTTTGCATGGTCGCTCCGATGCCCAATATAAATGGCTTATGCTCAATGAGGGTGATCATTACGATCTGGCGCATTTTGATTTTATCTGTAGAGAAGCCGCACGATTGCAAGAAAAGTATCCTGACCTTGCAAAATATATTCAGGTAAGCTGGCATTGCGAAACACCGGAAATCTTGCGTGCATATGAGGCAAAAATCAAGCAAAATCCGGCGCTATCTGGTTTAGAGGCATACAGTGCCGCCAGACCCCCACATAGTGAGGCTGTGGCGATTCAGATTGTTGGTGCGCTGGCACATGCGGCTGGTTTACAACAGGTCAATATTTTGCACATTACGTCCAAAGAAGCGATGGACGCGACCCTGCTCGCCCGTGAAATGTACCCTGATGTGCATTTTGGCATGGAAACAACTGCCGGTCACCTGCTTTTAGATACCAACTGTTCGATGGGTGCATATGCAAAGGTCAATCCACCGATTCGTCCACCAGAACATCGTGAATATCTGTGGGAAAAGATGCTTGATGGGACGATTGAATGGGTTATCACTGACCATGCCAACTGCCCTGAAGATATGAAACTAGATGCTGATGACCCTGAAAGTGTGTGGAAAGCAAAAGCGGGATTTGGTGGGTCAGATTATCTGTTACCAAGCGTGTTTAGTGAAGGGATTAAGCGAGGTATGAGTCCCAATCGCGTTGCAGAATTGCTGTGCTGGAACCCTGCACAACGCTTTGGGTTGCTCAATAAAGGGGATATTGCGTTAGGTTACGATGCTGATCTCGCCATTATTGATCCTGATGAAACATGGACAATCCATGCGGAAGAGTCATTCTCTACACAGGGTTACACACCGTTTGAAGGGATCGAGGTTACCGGGCGGGTAAAATCAACCTTTGTACGTGGGAATCTGGTGTTCGATAAAGGCGAAATAGTCGGTGATATGGTCGGTACATATCAACCACGCCCTGCGAAAGCACCTGAAATACCACATTAAACGGAGATGTCCTAGAAACGCCTTTATAGGGGGCAAGAGACGTTTCTATAGCTCTAACTATACGATAGGGGCAGTGCAATACAAAGACACTAAAACGGATACTGTGGTCAAATAAGTGGCTGAATGAAAAAGATGGGCGTAGGCTTAGTTCAGAAAATACATGAGTAACGATTTTGTCTATTTGAGGTAGTGGTTGTATGGTAAGTGATGGTATTCAAAATTGACGGCTGTTCGCGATAGCTGTTTGTAGGGGCAACCTTGCTTTTTGTTATCAAGGCTCAAAGCGACTTTGCGATTGGTTTTCAGTGGCATGACGAAGTCACGTTGCAACTCGTGTTTGACGAACATCATATTGTCCGCCGAGGCGAATCAGACATCATTGAGCACATATAGAAAGAGAATCTGGTTTTGCTTCACCTGACGCAACATGTGGCGATAGTGTTCATTCTTGGTGATAGGCGACCGACGCTTCTTTTTGCCCGTCTTCGATTCTTTCGACAGAAATCGTTGAATCCGATCATGGCTTATCTTGCCATTCAACAACCGCGACAGCCCCGTTTGGGTCGTCAGTCCGAACGAACTCATGAGATAATCTATGTAAATATCGAGCAACTCTTAATCGTTCATGTGCGTAGTCTACCTCATTTTGCGGTGCTCTGTGCGTAACGTCAGTTAGTTAGTTGAAACGCTAAAAAACAAGGTGGCAACGAGTGCCACGCCATAAGCTAGCGCTCCACCGATCAATACGAACTGAAAACCAAATACTAACGATAGTGCTACGCCACCAACTGACCCCACTACCGTGGTTACCCCGTTGATGCTCCACCCTAACGGCACATAACGTTGATCAATATTGGCGACACGGTTTAGCCCTGTAGCAAATGGGATACCCATAAAAAATCCGACAGGAGCAATACTGACAATTACGATGAGCAATCGCAATTCTATCTCATTACTACGGAATGCATCGCTTAACCAGGTCCACATAATTGCCCAAATCAGAGACATCAGAGCGGCAAGCAACACTGGCAACCAAAAATATCGCTCTAAATTAAGTTGCTGACTCCATAGACTTCCCAATCCCCCACTAATAAGCAATGTTGCCAAAATACTTGTCACAGCGAGTGTGGGATGTCCTATAAATAACCGTGTGTATTGGATCAACGTAATCTCGATCATAATAAACCCAACACCAAGCGCGGCAAAATATAAACTCACAGGCACAAAACTAGACATTCCCGTTCGTAGTCCAACGCCACCGAGCAACACGATACCGAAAATCGTAACTGCTCCAACAAATTGCAAAACGGGCTGTAAGTCTTCAGGGATTCCATTTTCAAACTGGTAGAAAAAGGGTCTGTTATCCGTTGGTGTAGAGATATCAAGCGAAGAGCGATTTATAATTTCCTGATAGGTATCAACACCCGCTACAACTGCATCAAGTGGTGGGTCTGCTTGAACATAGGGTAGAAACAACGATACAAAACCAAGGTTCTGTGCAGTTCTGCCAATTACTGTGGCTTCGTCACGGGTAAATGGCGTTTTACGTATAATAAGCATAGGCGTAGGCGGATTAGTTGTAGGCGAGAGCAACGTAATAGTATGGTTTAGCGCCTCTTGATCGGTCAGCCCCTGACGATTGAGCAATTCCATAACGATAGAAAGCGACCGCGATAATGTTGGTTCGTCGTACAATTTAAGCGCGATATATCCCTCATTAGTTAGATGTGCCCAATAGTCCTCAAATGCTTCAATTGTAAATACGGCATTTTCCGTCAACGCGTAGCCACTACGTTCGGCTGTGAGTGTCACTACTTGAGAGAGAAAGATCAGATCATAATTGCGATCTTCTCGGCGCAGAACACTACGCCCCTCATCGACCAGCACCCTGACATTAGGCAGATCATAAATATTGCCATTGTAAGTCCCGTATTCACGCGTCAAAGCAACACTCTGAGGATTCGCTTCTACCGTCGTGATTTCTCTTGCACCGACACGCAATCCGAACCATGCGTCTAAACCACCGCCACCGCCGATGGTAAAGACCGTTTGAGGCTGTGCGGTTGCAAATGCAAATAGCCCAATATCGGCGATTAGAAAGTCATTGTTCACCGCAGGCGGGATGACGGATGCCGCCGCACCATCGACATATAGGCGATACGGCTGGTTATCTGGTGGTACCACTAGATCAGTACGCGCGAAGGCATCCCACCGTGTTTCTAGGATTTCACCACCATTCGCAAGAACCTCTTGAATTGGTTTTTCTGCATACAAGTCTGACATAGCAACATCAAGCATACCTGTGACAATATTCATGCTTACAATTGCCCCGCCAACGAAAAAAACACCAATAGTCATCATCGATGGTAGATAAATTAGCGCCGCCAGTAGTAAAATCACTGAAACCACTAGTAGACCATCTAGCGCACCGAAAAGATTCAAAAGCAAAACAACCCCAACCGCACCTAGACCAGCACCAATCAAATCATAGGCATAAAGTAAACGACTGTGATTAGGCGCTGTGCTGAAGAATGTTGTCACACCCAGACCAATAAATATATATGGTAGGGTCAAGATTACGGCAAGTATCAAATCAATAGATGTGGTGGAAAGCCAAGTTAACACGGGAGCAAGCGCCATAGCACTGATTCCTGCTCCGATCATCCACACAGGAATACGCTCGACTTTCCTCAAGGGTGGGAAGATTGCCGTAAGTGCCGCACCTATACCAATGCCGAGTACCGCCAGCGCAAGAACCGCGAATATAAACGGTGGATAATATAGGGTAGAGAGCAATCGTGTTAGGGTAATCTCAAGTGCCAGACCTGCCGCGGAGAACAAGCTTAAGCTCAACAGCTGGCGTAACGGAGGACTATCGTTCAATATCTATCTCCTCTTTGGATCGAGGACATCACGCAAGCCATCTCCCAGAAAATTGAAACCCATCACGGAGAGCATAATCGCTAAACCCGGGACAATGCCCATCCATACGGATTGACGGAAGTATTGCTGACCTTCTTTGAGCATACGCCCCCAACTCGGTTCTGGAGGCTGTACCCCTAACGCGAAGAAGCTCAACGCCGCCTCCGCAAGAATGGCAAATGATAAACTCAAGGAAATTTCAACGATGAGAGGCGCGAGGATATTCGGGAAGATGTGTCTTAAAATAATGGCATGGTCGGGTGCGCCCAATGCCCGCGCAACCTCAACGAACTC
>DAOTXB010000454.1:0-3734 GCA_034435575.1 Anaerolineae bacterium | reverse complement strand
TTCCATTCCTCAAAGATTGCTGTAATTGTATCGACATAAAGCGGTTCACCAGCACTACCCGGTTCTTTAGTACGATCTAAAACAGCGATTGCTCTAGTACTTTTAGGGAATGCCGCAACAAAACGTGCCATATCAAAGGGGCGATACATTCGAACTTTGACGACACCTACTTTTTCACCAGCTTCGTTCAGCGCATCCACTGTTTCATGAATGGCTTCGCACCCGGAAGCCATTGCGACAATGACCCGTTCAGCATCGGGCGCACCATAATATTCATAGACCTGATATTGCCGACCTGTTAGTTCAGCAAATTGGTCCATCGTTGATTGAATGATCTCAGGCATTCTCTCGTAAAAAGGATTTACAGTTTCGCGCGCCTGGAAGAAAACATCAGGATTTTGTGCTGTACCGCGCAGAACTGGCTGTTCCGGCGACAACCCGCGCCCCCGATGCGCTTGCACCAATTCATCATCAATCATGGCACCAATCACATCATCGGGAATTAATGCAATTTTAGATATTTCATGAGAAGTACGGAAACCATCAAAAAAATGCACAATCGGCACACGCGCTTTCAGGCTTGCGGCTGTTGCAATCAAGGCAAAATCATGCGCCTCTTGCACTGATGCCGATGCCAGTAAGCCCCATCCTGTTGCACGGGTCGCCATAACATCACTATGGTCACCAAAGATACTTAATGCCTGTGCCGCAACTGAGCGTGCCGCAACATGAAAGACTGCTGAGGTCAATTCGCCAGCAATCTTGTACATATTCGGTATCATCAACAATAAGCCTTGTGAAGCCGTAAAAGTCGTTGTCAGTGCACCACGTTGCAACGAGCCATGCACAGCCCCGGCTGCGCCACCTTCACTTTGCATCTCAACCACTTGTGGAATTGTCCCCCACAAATTTGCCTTACCATGAGATGCCCACTCGTCTGCCCATTCCCCCATTTGTGATGAAGGTGTAATCGGATAAATGGCAATCACCTCATTGACTTGATATGCAACACGCGCAACTGCTTCATTGCCATCGAGTGTTACAAATGTCACATTTTTCATATCAGAACCTTCAATAACTAGATTTAGTGGTTATTATCAACCTAATTATCTCCTGATGATGCAGATTTCCTTAGTGCTGAATGTAATGATTCTGAAAAATGGATGTCATTTTAAGAGAAAGGATTGGCTGTGTCCTTGCCCCTTATCGATTGTGCCAAATATCAGAAGTAAAATCGAAGAATACATTGAAAGTGTCCGTAGTTTATAGATAACGGTCAAAGAAGGGTAGATCGAGGCAATATCAATATTTTTTGATAAAGAGGAAAACAAAGACCACTGCAATGGGTGGTCAATGTTCGGAATACGTTCCATTAAGCAGCCCCAAGAGGGCAACGACACGTTACCTAGATATAACGCAATCACAGTTGATATGCACTCGCTTCCTGCTCCGCCTAGATCAGCACAACCAAATCTAGTCAGCATCCAGTTCGATTACAAACACTTCAATCATTAGAAGAACACCCACCTATTGAGAAGCGGAAACGAGCATCATCTCCAAACCACATGGGAAAGTTCGTTCCCCATATATTGTTATAAAGATTGACATGAATGCCGTCACGCACGTCTGGCAATTGATTATGGAAATTCAACAAGGATGGTTTACCCGGAGCAACCAATATAGCGTCTAGTGAGTGTATATTCAGATGGAATTCATTTTCTTGATATCGTATTTTCTCATTGAAACCGTGCAATGTCCGCGCCGCAAGATTGGTGACATTTGCTGGATTGATATAACCGTCCAGCTTCTTAATTGCCCATTTGCCTGACATAATAGTAATCGGCTGAAAAGTAAGCCAGAAAGCTTCTGGTAACCGGCAGGCAGGCTTATTGAACCATTGCACGTCTATTTCAATAACTTCTGTGCTCATCAAGCGATATTCAATCATTATTTCTGATGGTGCGCCGATGCGCTGGCTATCCGTCGCCATTGTCGCTGTGATAACGATGGACATGCTTTTATCATTGCTATAATGATGGATGGTATTAACAATAGGATGCCAGGTGCCGTGTTGATCGACCTGTAATCCGGGTTTGGTATTATCTGGATGCGCCCAGATACGTACCTCACCAAATTCTCGATCACGGATGTACTGGTGCCAGTATCGATCATAATCGGCTGTAGAGAACGTTTCGTAAGTAAATAATGCTAACGGATTATCACTATGTGCGATGATGCGTCCGGTTGGCTTATTTATTAGGTGTATGATAGCACCCGTTTCAGGATCTAGTTTGAGTGACCAGTATTCATTTTCAAATTGTGTGTTCGTTGTCACATGATACTGCGTTATATCAGGCTTTTGTGGTTTTATAGTGCGTAAACGCTGTTCTGCCTCTTGTCTCAGGTCGCTGTCATCAAGCGCATTGAGTACATCATTTATATACTCACGCTGTTCTGTCCAGGATGCTTCGAAAGCAGTAAATACTGGATCAGAGCGCATTTTCGCAAAGGCAATAGTATCGTAGTGTTCATAATCGCGTAAATGTGTTTTCAGATCCATACCCCAGGTATGTTCAGGGATCATCATCAGTGCATGATGCACTTTATCAAGGCGTGTCTTGCTGATACGATCCTCTACTAACCATTCTTCACGTAAGCGTAATAGTTCTCTATATTGGCTTATCTTAGTAGGGTCAGTACCAGCGCCCTGAATCCAAGTATCGCCAATTTCAGCCGTAATCACAGGGAGTTCTGGTCGCGCATTGAGGATGCTGTGTGCAACGGCATCTAGCGTTGACCCGATGAAGGTCGCATTGGGAAATTCTCGGCGTAGGTCGATATAGCTTTTATGCACGCTCTCCGGTGAAGGCGGTCCTAGATTATCACCTGTAAAAATCAGCGCCACGGCTTCTGATGTACCGGGCAGGATCATTACATCACCATATACCTGCTGATACATCATCAGAATTTCACTATCAGAGTTATCATCACGCCAAATAAACACAGGTGGCACATCCGGCACAGATGCCGCTGGATTTACCCCGACATGAAAGAATCGTATGCCAGCCTCTGCCAATAAGGGAATCATAGCGCGGGTATGTCCCGGCACGTCGGTCATTTTGGCGGCAATTGTCGTTTTGCCGAAGCGCTTATCAAGTTCCTGCGATAGGCTCAAAGCATAGCGAAACAGCGTCGCATCCATCAATTCTGTGTGCGTGGTGAAGGGAACAGCGTGCCACGCCACCATATCATCTTGAATAGCTAACTCCATTTGGCGACGTTGTTCCGTAGTTGCCCGTTCTAAATACTCATAAATAAGCCATGAACCAACCGTCCAACGAAAGGGTTCATCAGGGTGATTCTGCTTCATGGCATGAGCTAGCGTAATGGCATCGGGGATGAATTGGTTGATATAGCGATCAACCACATGACGGGCATAATCCGTGAAGCCTACATCCAGGTGAGTTTTAAAGATAACATGCACAGTATCAATATCGGTACGCATGGCAATTCCGTTAAGTATTATGGTAGATATAAATAGGATTAGTGAGTGTGTGTACCTGCAACTGATCGTCTTCGCCAGTTACAAGCTGTGCGCGAATATAATTCGTCTGTCGAACATTGACCGCTATTGAGGCTTGCCATTGAGCATCAACAACTTCCCACTGTTGAAGAACGCCGTCAACCCCGCACAATTGTACTCGTTTGCCAGAAGCACCTTCCGACTGAATTGT
>DAOTXB010000453.1:0-3253 GCA_034435575.1 Anaerolineae bacterium | reverse complement strand
CATAATTCGCAAATTCACCATAATGCATACCATGTACATCGTTATTGAAGTAATAGCCCCGCTGACTATATAACATATCCTCTTTGACTTCGGTGCCGTCAGGCAAGGTATACAGATAGCGCATATCATGATATTGTGCCAGACTACTGCCCTCGCTCCCATAGAGCATCAGCTCGATTGCGTTGCGGGCAGATGGTAATTCGTGCAAGCCATAATGCCCCATAATGCGTCCGATTTTGCCGGATTTGCTCCGCACATTCACGGTATAGATGTCGAAGGAGTCGACACGATATTGTTGCGCCAATTTGGATTTACTGCCGATGGCTTGTACTTCAACAATATCACCGAGATACCAACTGATGAGATCAACAGGATGGCTTAATCCCAGAAAAACCCAATCCGTGCTGTTAGTTGCCCATTGGCTTTTATCATAAAACCAGTCCATGCGGTGGACATAATGTGCATCAACAAGTTCAACGTCTCCAATAGCGCCATTGTCAAACGCCCTCCGTTGTCGCTGAAACGACTCGAAAAATCGTGTGCTCTGCCCCACAAGCAACTTGCGTCCTGTTTTCTGGGCGGTTTGCCACACCTGTTGAGCATCTTGCATGGAATTGACGATAGGTTTGGTGCAGATGACATCCTTGCCTGCGTTAAATGCGCGTATGATATGCGCGCCGTGCATAGAATCAGGGGTATAGATTGCAACTACATCAACATCATCACGCGCCAGCATCGCATCATAATCGGTTGTGTAAAACAGATCGGGACACTCTTTTTTTACGGCGGCAATTTTGTCCTCTTCAAGATCGCAACCAGCGACGGCACGTACCAGATTACTGCGGTGTGGTGCATCCCGGTCTGTGCCCACAGTGGCAGGAATCGGGTGATTTAAGCCGATGACCAGTGTGCGTCCTTCATGAAGCCCCAATATGCCGATTCCGATGGTTTCCGTCATCACGTTTCCTCATTCTTATCTTCTGATGTACGATGAATCTTCGCCCAAATGTGGCGATGTTCGTCCAAATTGCGATGGACAGCGTGTGATTGCACCCAATCCACGTAGATTGTCGCGATCTCATACGGGCGTATGTCGATTGTAAGTTCCGTTTGATGCTCATGTACGGTAAAGGATAGTGACGATTCTCGCTCTCCTAGCAAGTTTGTTTTGAATGCCGCGTTAATTTCACCAGCAATAGTCAGCGTAACACTTGATGATTCGCCGTTGAATTCAACCAAGCGAAAAACGTTGGGAAATTGGATGCTTTCGCCAGCATAATCGTTTAATGTCTCATGCGCCTTTTGATTTTCACGGAACCACGCGCTCAAAGTTACATTATTCGACCTGATCTTAAGCGGACTAAAGCTCGCGGGCAAATCACCGTCATTCGCCGAAAACGGTGCGGTGAGCAAAGGGCGTTGGAAGGATTGTGCCATTTGCCACCGTTGGCTGTGGGTTAGGGTTGTCGCATGAGGGATGATCCGAAAGTGTACGTGTAGACTGCTGTTAAAATAGTCTTCATCCCATGGATCATACATGGTGAGCAACCAGCGCACCCTATTGTCATCACGGAAAAACCCCTGATTGCCCTTATGCACCAGAAGCAATCCTTGACCCTGTTCATCAATCATATCTAATAGCGACAGCGCGGTAAATGGGGCATGAATCGTCTCAAAACGTTGTGGCGATGTCATCCACTCTCCAGTGGGATATTTACGCTTATACGTGCCTTTAGCCTCAATTTCACTAATCCCATATGGATGGTCATGAAATAGGGTCAACGGACTAATAGTAGGATCGATCATCATTTGTAAGCCGGTGTTCATGCCACCATCGGGTCTTGGAAGGTCTGTAGCGCGAACGACAACATCAACGCCATCATCTTCATCAGACAAACGAATGATAATTATGAGCGAATAGTCTAAGTGAATCTGGATCTCGTCTGACTGTACCTGAACCTGTTGCACGCGCGGTTGTAGGCTTTCATCATCGCAGGTCATCATCATCTTAAAGATAGAAATCGACATACCTTGTGGACACAGCGCACTACTCAGATGAACTATTTCACCGGTGCGTTTATCAACCGTCACACTAACAGCATCACGTTTGAGCGTGACAGTGGTTTCAGTCTGCATCGATTCGATATTTCCGGTTGATTTCAGAGTGAGTGCTTTATAGCCAAATGCGGGAATAATTTCTTGAGTCGATGGTTCTCGTCTTTCCCACCCCAATGGATTATAAACGAGCGTTTGTCCCGCTTCGCTCTGAATACGTCTGGTAAATAAGCGCATCGTGCGCTCAACAACTTCAGATGAGAGACTTATGCTTCGATCATAGGCAAATTTACCGATATGCCCACACAGCCCTTCACATTCGTCGTTATCATGATGCTGTGCAGACAGTAACTCGCGCCATGCTTCGTCTATTTCCCATAATGGGTAGACATCCCAATGTGGATACGGTCTGCCGAATAGACCGGATAAGGCAGACAAAGATTCTGCAGTCAAGAGGGTTGATTCTGCCTGCTGGCTCCGGTGGCGCATATCGTCGCCATTTTTGCCGATGCTCATCCCATGCCACACATCATCAAGCGTATACTCGCGCGTTTCTGCATAGGGTCGCGCCAATTCTAAATACTCAGATAACGTCCCCATACGAATGTCAAAGCGGTCATCTTGAAGCAATTCGGTTAATCTGGGCAAGAGCAATTCACTGCGACACATCCAATCCGGTGAAGGCATCAGTTCTAGCCATTGCACAATACCCGGTACTGGCATCTCCTGAAGCAAGGGACTGTCCAGAAGACCATCAAAATCTTCGGGCCACTGATGTACATTCAGCTGATTTCTTGGTGCTGTGAGCAATTGGCTACCGTCCTGCCCCACCCACCAGATTGCCGGTAAGTCTTCATAAGGAATTTCCGGCGTATGCCATGTCCACTGGAAAAACAGCGAGGCGTACTCATAGCCCACACTGTGTAGCATCTGTGGCAATTGTGGAAAAAAGTCAAACTCTTCCTCCCAGAATGTACGTGGACGCACACCAAATAGGCGCAACACCGTACGCACTCCCCACACACGCTGACGAATGTTGGATTCTGAGCCATGAAACAAGCCGTAGGGTTGTCCATACGATGCGCCGACAATTTCAATCTGCCCTGCTTGAACCGCTTGGCGCAAAATCTCTAAATCAGCAGGTGCTTCGCTGGCGATTTTTTCATAACCGATGCCATCAAAGTTGATGTTCCCCTTC
>DAOTXB010000452.1:0-3705 GCA_034435575.1 Anaerolineae bacterium | reverse complement strand
GTACGTGCGTCGGCTGTTTCATGGTCACCGGATGAACGGTATATCACTGAGCTGGTGAGTCCAGGGAATGAAGATTCGTTCAATCTACTAGATTTACAGACCGGTGAGATGACTGACCTTATCGCCGATTCCGATATTATTGACATTCGAATACGGGCATGGCTACCGGATAGTAGTGACTTTTTGATTGTAGGACGCGATAGTATTGATCCGATACAAAACAAATTGTTTCGCCTTACGTTGAACGGTGAAGTGACAGTACTTAGGGATGATATCAGTGGTCGTATTCAGAGTATTCGCGTTATTGATGAGCGTATTCTGTACATGATTATAGATGATACACGAATCGATATATACGACGCGACTGCTGATAATGCGCTGATATTTAGTTATGATACGGATCATGCGTTAGACCAGTTTGCATTCAGGGGATGGTCACAAGATGGAACCCGTATCATCTATATGATTGAGCAAGAAAATACAGATAGCTATGCTTTCTATATGATTGATATTATGAGCGGCGAAAACATTCCAATTACCGACAGGCTTTCACAGGATGCACCATTTGGATGGTGGAATGATGATGGAAGTCTCTTGTATTTCGTAACATTTTCAGAAGATGAACAGCTTAATTTGGTTGAAACATGGCAGGATGGCGAGGTGATTTCACTGCTACCACTTACGCATTCACAGGATGATATGATGTCTACGTTAGGTAACAACACATATATGCTGGTTGATTGGTCAACCTGCGAAATCGGCAGATATATGCTGGTAAACGTAGACACTGGCATGATGCGATGCGTGCCAATTGATGTGGATACAGGCTCAATTTTTCGCTTCGTGCGCTGGCAACCGCAACCGGACAATTAACGGTACAATAGACTGTAAAAACGAAACCATACCGCTATGCGTCGATTGTTGCTCCCAATTTCTGCTTTATTAACGATCATTTTCACGGTAGCGTTAACCATCGCGCCGTTGTTTGCCCGCGATATGCTGGAATTTGCCTACCGTGCGCCCAATCAACAGTATCTAGTGCGCGATGTCTTGAGCGGTAACAGCTATCCCCTACCTGATGGTGTGTATGACCTCAATTGGTCACCGGATGGGCACATGGTGGCGGTAACCCATCAGAGCGCTCCTGCAGAATTACGCCTCATCACCTACCCGACTTCGACCTTTCGGCGTGTGTCCCGTGTGACAAGTGGTGCGGTGGCGTGGTCACCGGATGGCGCATACTATGCAATTGCGAGTTCTAGCGGCGGTCTTAGCATCACACAGGTGAATACCGGAGAACGACGACCTTACCCGACCAATACGCCAATAAATTATGGTGGATGGTTATCCGAATACGACTCGATCATTGTGATTTCCGAAGATGATGTCATCACGCTATGGAATTACATCACAGGCGATGTGCGACCACTCATCAGCTTGGACGGTGTTTTCCTGTACACGCCGTCTGTTTCTAGCACACAGGATTATGTGCAGGTGACGTTAAAAACACAGGACGACATCACCTACATTTACGATATTGACATCACAAGTGGTGACATCATCCGGCAAATGCCGATTCCCAACATCAATACAATTCCGCGCTGGTCAGATGATGGGCGTTATGTCGCGTATACGGCGATCCTCCCCGATGAACCGGATCGCGCATATATGACGATTGTGGATGTGGAAGCAGGCGAAGTCATTTATATCACCGAACACGCCTTGAACTACCCCGTTTTGCCACTATGGTCGGGCGATAATCGCTTTGTAGCCTACCTTGACCCGTCAACCGGTGTGAACCTGATCGATGTAACCACGGATGCGCGTTATGTATACGATCAGGCAGGCGAGAATGTCGCCGGATTTACGCTCTCGCCGGACGGGCAATATGTGGCATTACGTGTGATCGGCTTTAATGAGAATTATGTCGTGCTGATTCACATCGAAAGTGGGGAGCGTGATTTGTTTCCGGTGTCGTCATCAAGCAGTGAAACATGGCGACCACTCCCCCGCTGAGTTCTAAACAGTGGTCTTCAAAACAAAAAATTCGATATTTACGTGGACGGTGCGCTTGAGGAAAAGTCGAAAACGGTCTTTGCATAAGCGTCGCGCTGATTAATGCCGGATGGGTGCTGTGCTGGTGCCTGTTCGGTTTTGAGTTTTTGAAATACGTCGAATAGTTTGGCTACATATGCCTGTCGTTTTGTAGCCAAGGCTACTTGATATTTTCCTAATTTACGGTAGCTAGATATACGAAAGCTCACAACTGCTCTACAATCACCTTATCGCATTTTGACTGCATAGATTCCTCACTATTATAAATCATGAGCATCCCCTGATTGTTCTGCGGTGGATGTACAGATTCCCGCGAAATTTCGTTATACTTAAATCAAACGCAAATTAGATTATTGAGGCAAATACGATGGCAGTCGCAGATCAAACACGCACGAACGGTGCATCAGCCGATCCTGACATGATTCCAGTTGATAATCCGGTAACCGGTGACATTATCGGGCATATTGAGAAAACTTCTGCTGAGAAAGTCCGTGACACTGTCAATTATTCCCGCGAGGCACAACGGTCATGGGCGGCGTTGAGCGTCCGTGAACGGGCGCGGTTGATCCGCGTGTGGGGTGACCTCATGTGGGAAAATCAGATGGAATCGGTGCGTATCATCCGCGAGGAATCGGGGAAGAACGACACAGGCGCGTTTATTGAGGTAATGTTCGTTGACAACACCATCAACTATTATGTGAAAATTGCCGAAGACACACTTAAGCCACAGACCCGCATGCCGGGATTTCCACTTATACAATCCGCGAAAGTGTATTACAAACCCTATGGTGTGGTCGGGATGATCTCCCCGTGGAATTATCCGATGGCATTAGCGCTTACAGACGCAATCCCCGCCTTGATCGCG
Source organism: Anaerolineae bacterium (assembly GCA_034435575.1). Taxonomy (GTDB): domain Bacteria; phylum Chloroflexota; class Anaerolineae; order Aggregatilineales; family Phototrophicaceae; genus JAVJSU01. The sequence goes on along the minus strand of DAOTXB010000452.1, from coordinate 785 downwards.
GGCAATACGGTGGTGTTCAAACCGAGCGAGATTACCCCGTATAGTGCAATATTCGCGATTGACATGATGCACAAAGCGGGCATCCCCGATGGCGTGGTGCAGGTGGTCACGGGCGCGGGCGAAACGGGGGCGGCGCTGGTCGATCTGGTGGATTATGTGCATTTCACCGGTAGCACGGCGGTGGGCAAGAAAATTGCGGTCAAAGCGGCAGAGCGATTAATCCCTTATAGCCTTGAACTAGGCGGTAAGGACGCGATGATTGTACTCAAAGACGCGAATCTTGAGCTGGCGGCGAGTGGTGTATTTCTCGCATCCTTAGAGAATACCGGTCAAATGTGTATCAGCGCGGAACGTATTTATGTCGAAGATGCGATTTTTGACCGTTTTATTGAGCGCGTCAAATATTATGCTGACAATCTAAATATCGGCGCGGGCGATGGTTTCGATGTGCATGTCGCTAGTTTGACCGGAGAGCGTGAATTGGAACGGGTGGAACGCCATGTGCAGGATGCGCTTGATAAAGGGGCGACATTGATCTGGGGCGGTAAACGCTTACCGGAAATCGGTCCGCTATTTTATCAACCGGCAATTTTGACCGATGTCGATCATAGCATGGACGTGATGCGCGAGGAGACTTTCGGTCCGATAATCCCGTTGATGCGCGTAAAGAACGCAGAAGAGGCGATTGCGCTGGCGAATGATAGCGACTATGGACTTTCCGGTAGCATCTGGACGCGCAACCTCAAACGGGGTGAACGGTTGGCAACACAGATCGACACGGGCGA
>DAOTXB010000451.1:0-4001 GCA_034435575.1 Anaerolineae bacterium | reverse complement strand
ATATTACGAAGATCGCGCCCCCGGCTATCTCCCTCCGGCGGGTGTTTCGGACAAGGAGTAGTTAAAGTGGCGGATTTTAAGATCGACGCACAGGTGCGTACAGTTATTGGCAAGAAGGTGCGCCGTTTACGTAAAGATGGCTTCGTACCAATCACGGTATATGGTACCAACACCGAAGCGATGAGCTTACAGGTGCCCTATCGTCCATTGGAAATTGCCCTGCGTAAAGCCGGTGGTACCAACCTGATCAACATGAATGTTGATAACGATACCCATGTGGTACTTGCACGTGATGTTCAGCGAGATGTCCTCAGAGGGACAATCTTACATGCGGACTTCATCGTGATTGACCTCAACACCAAAATCACAGCAGACATCCCGATTGTACTCGTCAATGAAAGTCCGGCTGTGGTAGCCCGTAAGGGGATTTTGCTCAGTGGTACCAACAACGTAACCATTGACGCGCTACCGGACAAATTGATGAATGAAATTCAGGTTGACCTGAGCATATTAATGGAAGTTGGGGATACAATCAGTATTTCCGATCTTGATCTTGGTGAAGGTATCGACATTTTGAACGAGCCAGAAGAAATGATCGCCCGTGTTGGTCAAAGCTCTGCGGCACGTGCAGAAATGCTAGACGCAATGGACAGTGAAGGCGAAGACGAAACCCTTAGCGAAGGTGCTGAACCGGAAGTCATCTCCAAGGGCAAGGAAGAAGAAGAAGACGAGGAATAGGCAACCTGCCTATTTATGTGCTAGGCAATGTAAAAGGGATGCCCACAATCGGACATCCCTTTTTTGTTACACGTTTAATCTATCGTTTTATTCGTCGGTATCTTCTTCAGGAACATCATCATAATCTACATGCCCGTTACTACTGACAATTTCTTCATCCGGGTTCTCTGAATATTCGTCGTTGTCTTCTTCTTTCTTCATCAGTGCAACGCCGACAACTTCATCGTTACCGCGTAGATTCATCAGCGTCACACCCTGTGTGCTACGACCCGTTTCACGGACATGCTCTAAGCTCGTTCGTAATACAATACCACTTCGGGTAACCAGCATGATCTCATCATCATCCGTAATACAGCGCCCTGTCACCAATGGTCCGATACGCTCATTGCGCGCAAGTGTACGCACACCCATTCCGTAGCGACTCTGTGTCGGATATTGCTCTAATGGCGAGCGTTTACCAAACCCATTCTGTGTCACAACCAGCAAATGTGTGTGGTCTTCAGTGATCACATCCATACCAGAGGCAACATCATTATCACTCAATTTGATGGCGTTCACACCACCAGCAGGACGACCCATCACCCGTACATCACTCTCATGGAAGCGGATACTCTGTCCTTTTTCGGTGACCATAATCACATCTTGATTGCCGTTACTATACTTAACCCAGCCAAGATAATCACCATCGTTCAAGCCCATTGCAATTAACCCACTCGGGCGGACACCAGCGAATTCCTGTAGATGCACACGCTTGATGCGTCCATGACGAGTCGCCATCACAAAGTACCAATCACCTTCGAGATCAAAGTCAGATACCGGCAAAATTGCGGTAATCCGCTCATCCTGTTCTAACGGCAGAACGATGTGAATCAAGGTACCGCGATTAGCCCGTCCGGTTTCAGGGATGCGATACGCTTTTTCAGAATACACCTTGCCTTTATCGCTAAAGAATAAGATGGTATCCAGGCTATTGGCATTGAAAATATCACTAAGAACATCTTCATTCTTCGTTGCCATACCCATCACGCCCTTACCACCACGTCGCTGTGCACGATATGCAGAGGCGGGTACACGCTTGATGTACCCGTTCAAAGTAAGCGAGATTACAACATCCTCTTCGCGCACTAGATCAGATTCATCAAAATTGGCATTACCATAGATGAGTTCTGTCCCACGATCATCACCAAAGGTTTCACTAATTTCACGCACATCGCCATCAATCAGCGCGAGAATTTTCTTTGGTGTGTTGAGTAAATCTTCAAGATAAGCGATACGATCGTTGACATCATCGTACTCGCTCTGCAATTTCTGCCGTTCTAGTGCCGCCAAACGACGCAGTTGCAATTCAAGGATCGCTTCCGCTTGCGGTTCAGTCAGTTCAAAGCGATTCATCAATTGAATGCGCGCCGTTTCCGCATCCGGTGAGGCACGAATCGTCTGAATCACCAGATCAATGTTGGTGACCGCCTTTAACAACCCTTCAAGAATATGCGCTCGTGCGCGACGACGACCTAGTTCATACTCAGACCGACGTACAATTACATCATAACGATGCTCGATGTAAATTTGCAGACAGCGTTTTAGGCTGAGTGTGCGCGGTTCACCTTTGACCAACGCCAGCATCTGAATGCTAAATGTGCTCTGCAATTGAGTGTGTTTATACAAGCGATTGAGCACGGTTTGTGGTTGTGCCCCACGCTTCAGCTCAACGACAAGTCGCATCCCGTTACGGTCAGATTCATCACGTAGATCGCGGATGCCCTCTAACTTGCCATCCCGCACCAGCATAACAATGCGTTCAATAATGCCGGTTTTACTCACCTGATACGGAATAGAGGTAAACACAAGGCGGAATGTATCACGATGTTCTTCGATGTGTGCCGTAGCACGCATCGCCACACGCCCTTTACCGGTTGCATAGGCTTCTTTAAGTTCTTCATTGGCGATAATTTGTGCGCCTGTCGGGAAATCCGGTCCCTTAACAAACTCCATCAAATCATCAACAGTGACTTCATCAATGTCGTCATACCGTTCAATCAAATAATTGATCGCAGATGTAATTTCTCTCAAATTATGTGGTGGAATACTTGTCGCCATACCCACAGCGATACCGCTCGCACCGTTGAGCAAAAGATTCGGCAAACGTGCTGGCAAAACTGACGGTTCTTGCTGGGTACCATCATAATTGTCGACAAAATCAACAGTGTCCATGTTGATATCGGTCAGCATCTCATCAGCGATTTGTGCCATTTTCGCTTCGGTATAACGCATCGCCGCCGGACTATCGCCATCAATACTACCGAAGTTGCCCTGCCCATCCACCAACGGATAGCGAAGTGAAAAAGGTTGTGCCATACGCGCCATTGAATCGTAGACAGCGCTATCCCCGTGCGGGTGATACTTACCAAGCACCTCACCAACAATACGGGCACTTTTCTTATGCGATGTGTTCGGGCGTAACCCCATATCATACATCGCAAACAGAATCCGTCGATGCACCGGTTTCATACCATCACGCGCATCAGGAAGCGCACGCGAAACGATCACGCTCATCGCATAATCAAGATAGCTCCCGCGCATTTCTTCATTGATGTTAATTGACCGCACAACCCCGATGTTATCAGGAACCGTGCCATCATCGTTGCCGTTTGAGTTACCATTCATATCCATAGATTATGCTGTACCTCCACCTAAATGCATTGGGGGCACATTCTCCTTCATCTGTACTTACCAAAAGGGTCGCTAGTCACATGTAAAACGGGGAATTTTCTGCACATTTCTGAGATGATATTTGCTCATGTTTTACACCCACACATTGGAGACTTTACATTCATATTTATTGACTATTCTTAAGTCAAATTATACTCGAAAAGTACCTAAATTGCGAGTGGTGTTAAAGGGCCTATATCGCCTGTATCCCAACTATTAACAGCAGTTTATCCCATATTTTTGGGATAACTTTGGGATAAACCAGTAATTTGGGATAAACTTGGGATAAAATGTACTTTCAGTCATCAGAAATAATGTTCGGATCAATACGCAACGAATGGACTACGGTCTGTGATGATTGCTTGCACAGGCATATCATCCAATAGCATAATATGTACCATGAATATACAAATGCTTTTTCTGCGCTTCTTCGCTATAGCAATCATCTTCACTGGAATCACGCTCAGTGCACAGCAAAATGACGACTCCGAGATCGTTATCCATATGGAAAATAATCATTATGCTCCGTGGCAACATCAAGCCTTGATTGATTT
>DAOTXB010000450.1:0-2735 GCA_034435575.1 Anaerolineae bacterium | reverse complement strand
CGTCACGGAGCGACACTATCGCAACGATATATTTCTCGTGGCTTATCCTGATGGTTGGCGCGTGATTACAAGCCCGGCAACCGAACCACCTTATGCTATTTTCGCTAATCCAAACAACACCGCCCTGATGGTCTTTGGTGTGGAAGCGGTTGATCCACTTCCGCAGTTAGATATTGCGCCAGAAAATCTACGCACAGACATCCGCACAATTTCACTGGGGGATGACGAAGTATTCGCAGTCTTGATCGGACTTGATCGGCAATGGGATACACTTTTGCCTCTCTTTGAGTTGATGCTAGACACACTGCGCCCGAACACACAATAAAAACCACCGCCGATAAGGGGCGATGGCTTCAATCATGCCTAGCAGACTGTGGTGCTACACATGGACAATCGGTGTGTACTGTGAAATCTCGTGGCTGGTCGTCGCCAGATCATCATAATTCAGATCATGCAGATTGCGCTTGCCACACATCCGCGCAAAATCCACCATTTGCTCCAGCCATGCCTCGAAGAAATTCGTCAGTCGCTCTGCACTCACGGTGTAATCAAAACGTTGACGCAACTCCATCTTTTGCGTAGCGATCCCCACCGGGCAATTATTACTGCCACAGGCACGATATTGCTGACACCCGATTGCCATCATCGCCGTCGTCGCCAACGCCACCGCGTCCGCACCCAGCGCAATCGCCTTCGTAACATCCGGTGCAGTACGGAAACCGCCTGTGACGATCAACTTCACATCGGTCATCCCGTGATCGTCCAGCCATTTACGGGCACGCGGAATAGCGAACACTGTCGGCACGCAGATATTGTCCTTCACATGCTTGCCTGCCGCACCCGTGCCGCCGGCACGTCCATCCAGCGTAATCCAATCCACGCCCAAATCGCAGGCGGCGGCAAGATCAGCCTCAATGCGCGAGGCGGCAAATTTTATCCCAATTGGAATATCAGGATTCACACTCCGAATCCAGGCAATACGTTCTTTCATATCTTGCGGGGAATTAATATCAGGGAACCGCGCCGGACTTCGCGCTTCTTGCCCCTCTTCTAATCCACGCGCTTTGGCGATGTCGCCCCTTACTTTATTGCCGGGCAACAATCCTCCTAACCCCGCTTTAGCAGATTGTCCCATTTTGATCTCAATGCCATCAGCATCCGCAATATTTTCTTCGTTCCAGCCAAAATAACCGGATGCCATCTCGAAGATATACTGTTTCGCCAATGCGCGAGATTCTGGCAACAAGCCGCCCTCACCACTACACATGATCGTCCCGAAATCTGCCGCACCTTTTGCCAGTGCCATCTTCGCCTCTTTACTTAATGCGCCAAAGCTCATATGACTGACAAAAACCGGCGCACGCAACGTTAACGGCTTATTCCGTGTCTCGCCGATGACAACTTCTGTTTTCACGGGTTCATCATCCAACAGGGGTAAATGTGCCAGTTGACCGGGGAGAAAGTAAATTTGCTCAAAGGTGGGATAATCGCGCCGTGAACTGCCCATCGGCTCCACAAATTCGCGTGTGCCTTTGCTGTAAGCGTGGATGTCGTGCATTTCAGATTCGAGCGGGTCATTCCGGCGTGCCCATAAGCCGAGGTATTCACTTTCAAAATGTGGTTTGGGCGGAACGGAATCTGCATCTACCATCACAGCATCACCATCGACCTTGACCGAATACGTCGCTACTTTTTCGCTTGCGTTATATCGACTCACACCCGTTCGCACATCATAATCCCACTGATGCAACGGGCAGATCACATTCGCGCCATCCATCCAACCATCACCCAGCTTACCCTGACGATGCACACAGGTATTATCCAGCGCATAAAAATTGCCCTCATACTTATAAAGGGCAATATCGCGTTCATTGACAAATACCGTCGTCCCCTGGCTATCTTCTAGCGCATCGGTTTTTAACACTTCAACAAAATTTGGCATATTGTTTTTTCCCTGATCAATCAAATATTATTGTGGTCGTGTTCAGCGTATGCAATTGATCTAACGATTGTCTTGCAACTAGCTTACACTCCAATCATAGGGGAAATCATCAATCATCGCTATAAAATAATAACTGTCACACACCATCAATCATCTTACGCAATTTGGTGATCGTTTTCAGGTAGTCCGGTACAGGCTCACCCGCCACAGTACAGGCGACTTCATCCACGGCGAGTAGATCATCCCCCCATACCACATGCCCAACCGCTTTCGCATCTCCCGTATCGAGTCGATCATCCTCACTGACTAGAATCTGATCAAGATCAACCACAACACCATCAAAAAAGCGCCCGACACTGAAATACATATCTCGCAGAATGCCATCCGCGTCATCGCCCATCAATTGACCGCGCTCATGGGGATTTTCTGGCTGGGCATAACGCTCACGCGGGAATAATCCGTACAGATTCTCCATCGAAGCACGTACCAGAGGTTGACCATTCGCCTGCACCGTGCGTTTAAAGCTACTCACACTGATGCGACAATCATATTCTTCAAATAGTTCCGGTGCATACATTGACTCAAATTTAAACGGTTCTGCAAGTGGATTTTTGTAGGCTTTCATCGGCATTGTTTCAAGGTCAGCAAGAATCATATTATCATCCATGTGTTCCAGCAACCCCGTCGCCTTCAGCGTGTCTTCAGCAGGAAAACGGGTGCTCACACCTTCGATAATCAAAATACGCGCACCGGGGTTTGCACGTCGCAGACCTTTCAACACACCACCCAACAC
>DAOTXB010000449.1:0-3955 GCA_034435575.1 Anaerolineae bacterium | reverse complement strand
GTGGGCAATAGAGGACTCGAACCTCTGACCTCCTCGACGTCAACGAGGCGCTCTAGCCAACTGAGCTAATTGCCCTGACATCGGCAAATATACAGCAAACCCACGCAATTTGCAAGGGTTACAGCAAAATTATTCATAGGCATAAAGCATCAAAAACCCCTAAAGTTATTGCACTGCCATGTTCATCAATTCACGCGTGCGTCGGGTCATGGTACGCATCACAAACAACGCGAATGTGGGTGTTTCATGGACAAGAAATAGGAATTTGGCTTCATCTAATTTGACCAGTGTGCAATCGGTCTTCGCTATCGCCGTCGTCGTATGTGGATAATCGTCAATCAGCGATTTTTCCCCGAATACGCCACCCTGTGTCACAGTTTCTAGGTGCAAGCCGTTGAAGCGTAAATCAACCTCGCCCTCGACCACACCATAAACCACATTGTCTGGATCACCGACCTGGAAAATTGTCTCACCAGCCGTAACCGTAAAGGCTGTGTCCACACCCTTGAAGTAATCGATCTCCACCATGCCGTCGTCCTTTGATTATGAATGCTTCTGCTATTGTTAATTCTAATGTGTTAGGGCATGTTTAACACTATGTCAACAGGTGATTAAGGCGGAGAAGAACACTCATGATTCGCAAAATCTAAAAGTTGTGAATTTTTGTTGACAGTGTAAATTTTGTATAGGTACTAACGTTATTTTGTGTTAGATTTCTAGTGTTAGGTTTTCAAAACATACGCCCCTGCCAACCGAGACAAGGATGTTTGTCTGTGAAGTATTTTCTATCACTAGTGCTTACACTGCTCATGAGTTTTGCGTTTGTCATCCCTGCTTCCGCAGATGTTGTGCCAGATGCCAACGAATTGATCTTTACGGCTATTAACGGCACAACCAGTCCCGCACAGACCGTGACCGTAACCAACACGGGTGCCGCCCCCATACAAATCACCAATGTACAAATTGCAGGCGCAAATCCTGCTTCATATACATTGACCAATCCGCCCGGTGGCGCGATAGTCGTACCTGCCGGTGGTAACACCGCCTTCAACATCACCTTTAACCCGCCCGGTGGCGCAAATGGCGTACATTTACCAGCGACGCTCGACATTACCTCCACCGATCCGGTGACACCGGTGGTCAATGTCGGGTTACATGGTTTGAGCTTACAGGGTTTAGAGGGTGCTAATGAACCTGGTTTGCAGGCTGTTGTCGATACGCTCGGTTTTGACATTGATGTCGGGGGTGCAGGTTTGATTATTCGACCAGCACCAGAAGACATTAACCCCGCTCCCGGTACCGAAGAAATCTACGTCGAACTCTTTGAACGGGCGGGCGCGGGCGCAGTATCCATCGTTCCCGTAGCGCGTTTTTCGCCTGCGGAAGCCTTACCGTATGGCTATTACTTCCCGAACGGCACAATTGCACCACCTGTCGTTACCGTAGACACCATGCAAAATTCAGCGGTGAACCCGATCAACCATCAAACGCTCAACCCGTTAACGGCAACGGGCACCACGACCTTTGACCCCGGCACGTTTCACTTTGGGTTCTTCGTCAACAGCTTATCGTTTGGTCGCTTGAGCTATACGCAGGATGCGCTCAACACCGGACCGCGGACACGGGCGGCGCGCATTTTCACGCTCAATGACCGCAACGGTACCGCCCTGCCAAACACCTATTTGCTGACTTACGAAGATGCCGCTAATGGGGACTATCAGGATTATGTGTACGTTTTATCGAATGTGACTCCCGCCGTAGCCACCGCGCCAATCGCCACGGACGACACAGCGACAACGACGCTCAATACACCGATCACCGTAACGCTAACAACCAACGATACCGGCGTGGATACGAACCTTGTTCCGGCAACGGTGAATATTGTCGCGCCACCTAACCCTGCACAGGGCACACTCGTGAATAATGTGAATGGTACGGTTGCCTTTACACCCGCCGCCGGATTCAGCGGTCTAGCAACCTTCACCTATACCGTGCAGGATGCCTTTACACAGACCTCTAACACCGCGACTGTACAGGTGCAGGTGAACGATAATACGCCTCCGGTACCACCAGTTGTAAATCCACCCGTCACCAATAACACCAATACCGGGCAGACGGTCAACACAGCACCCGCCCAGCCAACCTTCACCCTCACGAAACAGGCGCAACCTGCAATCGCAACTGCAGGGGATGCGGTCACATTTGTGATTACGATGAGTAACACCGGAAGCGACACCTACACCAACCTGAACGCCGAAGATGTTGTTCCAGCAGAGTTTGAAATTTTGGATGCGTCCTTCAGCGCGGGATCAATCGCCATAAACGGACAAACCGTGAGCTTCAATGTTCCGACATTGGCAAGTGGACAAACTGTGACAGCAACCATCAATACGCGCATTCGTGCGGGCGTGTCAAATCCATTGTTAACCAACGAAGTCTGTGCCGGAGCGAACAATCTCGCGGCGACCTGTACACAGGCAACTGTGCTGGGTGTGCAAACACTCCCCGCAACCGGAGAAACACCCTTATGGCGCATACTGCTGATGCTCTCAGCAGGCATCACACTCATTGCAGGTGCTGTATGGGTTGGTTTCCATAGATATGGCGCGTTTCCCACACGCTAGTCGGCTAGAGATGTAAATCTGCAACCCCATCTTCCAGTTGTGAGGGTGGGGTTTTATTTTTTCACGCTAATTTGATACGATCACTCTGCACTTACCCCGCGTTATCGTGCCGGAATGCCTAAAATGCTGTAGAATGACAACAGGACGTTGGCATCGAAAACGATGATACAGTCAAGACAAAAAACCCTCACGACGAGACGATAACAGCCCATGACATATGATAATCAAGCCAGTTTATACACCTTCTCCGGCACTATAGAGCGCATCACTTATTACAACGACGAAAACGGCTATAGTGTGCTGAGGGTTGTGCCGGATAAAAAGCGAAGCAAAGGCATGAAGGACAAGACCGCCCGTGACGGCACGGTGACGGTGGTGGGGTCAATGCCGGAAATGCACGATGGAGAATCGGCTGAATTTACGGGCACATGGGTGGAAGATTCGCGCTATGGCACGCAAATGCGCGTACAAACCGTCACGCCGATTGCGCCCAACAGCCTTGAAGGGATCAAACGGTATCTCTCGAGTGGCATCGTTAAGGGTATTGGTCCCGCAACTGCTGAGAAGATCGTCAAACATTTTGGCATGGAAACCATTGATGTGCTGAATAAGACCCCACAACGCATTCATGAAGTCGGGATAAAGACCAATCTCGCTGACGATTTGATCGTCGCATGGGAAGAAAATATCGCTGTGCGTCAGACGATGATCTTTTTACAGCAGTATAACGTCAGCGCGCGTATGGCGACGAAGATTCGCGCAGTCTATGGTACAGAGACGATCAACCGTGTCAAGGAAAACCCCTATGCACTCGCCGACGAGGTGTTTGGCATCGGGTTTATTAAAGCCGATCAGATTGCCCGTAGCATGGGCTTGGCGATGGACGCGCCGGAACGCCTCCGCGCAGGATTGATCTATACACTGAATCAACTGGCGAACGATGGTCATACCTACGCCCCACGTGAATTTTTGATGGAAGAGTCGATCAAATTACTCAACACAGAAAACCGCGATAACATCGAAAATGAAATCGACTCACAAATTTCCAAACGCGCACTCAAAAATGAGAAACTCACCGATGAGCAGGGCGAAGTGATCGACGCGATTTACCTGCCCGGCTTTCATCGTGCTGAACAGCAAGCGACCAAACGCCTGCTCAATATGGTCAACACGCCCTCAGAGATGACGGGTAATTCTGAGGACATTGAATGGGGAGAATTTCTCGGTGAACTGGCAGAAGATAACGAGTTAGAGCTTACCGACCAGCAACAAAGCGCGGTCAAAGCGGCGCTGTTACGCAAGGTCAGCGTGTTGACAGGGGGTCCTGGTAC
>DAOTXB010000448.1:0-14819 GCA_034435575.1 Anaerolineae bacterium | reverse complement strand
TGGTTTGCTTTCCACTGTCAACGTTACTGTTTTACAAACCTATAGTCAAAGGAAATTTACTGTTTTTATAAAACTTTGTATTACATCTTCATTATCTTCATAAAAACGTCCTATTATCATAAATTTTGTAAAGGAATCCTAAAGACCTGTAACATTCATCTTATGATATTCACCAGAAACGAATGATCTAAATAATTATGAGAGGGTATTTTGTTTTGTAACGAGGGCAAAATGATGTTGCGTTTGTTAATTGATCAATTAGTATCAGAATAGCCGTGACTTATCGCATTCAAAGGCTTGTCTATATTGAACTTTTGTTCTATAATAATCAGTCTATAGAAGCCCTGCCGGAATTGTAAATCTAAGCTACACTTAAATGCACAAACGGCGATACATGATTAGAGAAGAGAGCGACCCAAATGGCAAAGAAAAAACCTACTAAAGTGGTTGAAAGTAATCACGGATTATTCCCCAACGACGAAGGGCGTACAAAAGCCCTGGATGCCGCGTTGACCGACATTAATAAGCGCTATGGCGACGGGGCAATTTTACGCCTGGGCGAACAAGATAGCATGGATATTGCGACTATCCCTACTGGATCGTTAACAATAGATATTGCAGTAGGTGTGGGGGGAATTCCACGCGGGCGCATTACTGAAATTTATGGTCCAGAATCTAGTGGTAAGACTACCGTATGCTTGAGCGTGGTCGCACAGGCACAAAAACGGGGTGGTGTGTGTGCCTTTGTTGATATGGAACATGCCCTTGACCCGACATATGCCGAGCGCATCGGTGTTGATCTTGATCGTTTGTACATTTCTCAGCCGGATACTGGCGAGCAAGCGCTGGAAATTACCGAATCGCTGGTGCGGTCAGCGGCATTGGATGTGGTTGTGGTGGATAGCGTGGCGGCACTTGTTCCCCGCGCAGAAATCGAAGGCGAGATGGGGGATGCCCATGTTGGTTTGCAAGCCCGTTTGATGAGTCAGGCATTGCGTAAACTCGCCGGCGCGATCAAACAAACCGGTACAGCAGTGATGTTCACGAACCAACTACGTGAAAAAGTAGGTGTCATGTTCGGGTCTCCGGAGACAACCTCCGGTGGTCGTGCGCTTAAATTTTACGCCAGTGTGCGCCTCGATATTCGTCGTATTCAGGCGATCAAGCAGAGTGGCGACAACATCGGTAACCGTACCCGTGTTCGTGTGACTAAGAACAAAGTGTCTGCGCCGTTCCGGGAAGCAGAGTTCGACATCATGTTCTATGAAAATGGGATCAGTAAACCGGGCGAAATCGTTGATCTTGGGACAGATTTGGGCATTATTGAAAAACGTGGCGCGTTCTATCGCTATAACGAGGGCTTGCTCGGACAAGGGCGTGAGAATGCCAAGCAATATCTGCTGGAAAATCTCGAAATTATGGACGAGATTGAAGATCAGATCCGCGCCCACTTTGGTTTAGCACCTGTGTTGATCTCTAAAGATGGTGCTGACGACTAATCGTCTCTATAGTGCCAATAGAATCATCATATTCGGGGAGTGGCTGTCGGTCACTCCTTTTTCATTAGGATTTTTACTTCGCCCCCTCAGATGCTTCAATCGACACTATCAAAAAAATGGGAACACGACGGATCGTATCCCCAAAAAATGTGTGCTATCAGCGATTATTCGCTGTCTTCAGTCGCCTCAGCAGTTGCTTCAGCATTGTCCTCACTGCTGGAATCCGAGTCCATCGCAGGCATATCGGTGATATAGTCGGACACATCCCAGATTCGTGCGATGCCGTTGACCAATAATGGATTGTTTAGCGCTGGTCTCTGGGTACCGATCAACATACCTGTATCGGGCATGAAGCGCAGATTATGGAAAATGAAGGCTGTCTCAAAGCTAGCAACGATGGCTCCCGCTTCAACATCAAATAGGTGCATGATGCCATCATCCGCTTGCATGGCAACCAGTGAGCCTGTTTCGTTGATGGTAATCGACGTAATCCGCAAATCCTCATTTTCAGGATCGCTGATTTCTGGTTCGGAAATCACAACAGGTGTTTCTCCACTGACATCAATAATCTGCACGATAATACGGTTGCCATCGAATGCCATATCTTCGTAACCGACAAGTGCTAATGTAGATCCATCACCACTTAGGGACATATCACGGATTGCTTCTGTCCATGCTTCGGTCTGTGTCAATATCTCTCCCGTTAAGGGAATGTAAAAAGTAATTGGGATTTACGCGTTAAAGAAGCCCATTCTAATTGTCATGTTTTTACTTGATGAACTGGCATGAAGCATGGTCAGCATAAGGGAATTCCGTAGCAAGAACGTATCATTTTGACCCGTAATGCAATTTACAAAAAAGGCGCGACCAAAATTGACCGCGCCTGTAAGTTGATGATTATGAAATTGTGTCGATTACTGTCAGATTATCCGTTGCCAGCACGAACCGGAATGGACTTCGGCTTCACTTCTTCCGCTTTGGGTAAGGTGAGACGTAGTGTGCCGTTTGTGTATTCAGCCTCGACATCAGCATCATTGACCGCCTGTGAAAGACGGACGCTCCGGCTGAAGTGCCCAAAGCGACGTTCGCGGACTAAGGAACGTGTTCCTTCGCGTTCAACGGTGGTTTCAGGAATTTCTGCGTTGATTGTCAACACACCATCTTTCAGGTTGATGTTGATATTTTCGGGGTCAACGCCCGGCAAATCAGCGACAACCGTATAATCATCATCGGTCTCGTCGATATCGAGTGCCATTCCGCCGTTGCTCGCCCAAACATCATCTATGTTGGACATTGAGCGCCATTGATCGTCAAAGAAATGATCGAGCGCCCGTTGCATATTTGCCATCTCACGGAACGGATTCCAACGTGTTAGTTCATTGTTAGCCATTGAAAACACCTCCGAAAGGTTTAATTTAAAGGTAATTCCACTATAAAATGCTTGTGTAAAAACTGTTTATACAAATCGTAAGAAACGCATAAAAATTGATCCACGCACCTTATCGACAGCTTTTGAACTTGCACTACTTCTCACGGTCTTCGTCATAATTGCCCATTTGGATGAGTGTGCTACCAGCGTTGCCTCTGTATTAAAGCAGCACAAGGCAGCGCTAGCGTTGAACCCTCTGCGCCGATTTTCTCAATGATGCGTTAGCGATTTTTGACGATTTGATCTGGCGTGATGCGATGCATCGTTGGCAAGCTTTATTAGCTGTTCGATTAATCCCCTTGTATGGTAACGGGAGTTCATCTGATATGCAGTGTTTTGGCAGAAATATTTAGCCACATAGTTCACTTGCTGTATGATGGTCTTGATGCGAAATTGATTGACGTAAGCGCTGATTATGCGAGGCAAGTTTCTACAGATTAACAATTTAACCACCTAGGTTTTGTCAATCGTGAGACGCAATCATACGATGTACAATGGTGGAGTATGGCGCATCAACAAGGGGGGGGCAATGCAAGTGTTCATGCTCAGTACGGGGATTCGTGATGCAACGCTGGTTACACAAATTGAAAATCGCCTGAAACAATCATTAGGCACACCCAATCTTCGTACAATCGCACAGTTGCGGGGTAGGAGTGATAATCACCCGATTGATGACGATGCACTGCGCCATGTGCTAGTGCGTTCCGATGTGCCAATACTCTTATGCTCTCTTGACTATTTTGGATTGCTCGACGGATTGTCTCAGTCATTGTGGCGCTTCCGTGAAGTAGTTGTCCCATAACTCATCCTGTTGGCTTTTGGAAACTGTACCACTATACTCTGGGACTAAACACCTAGCTATCTAACTGTCTTGCCAGATCAATAAAATCATTAACGATCAGATCAAAACTAGGATCAGGTTGATCCGGTGTGCCATCAGCACCATATTCCAATGGGCGTTTGACGAACGCTGTCTTCATGCCAATTTGCTGTGCCGCTAACAAATCACCGCGATGTGAAGCAACCATCATTGCCCGTTCCGGTGGGGTATTCATCAGATCGCATGCCATCTGGTACGTTTCTAGGTCAGGCTTATAATGGCGAGCAAGTTCCGCCGAGAGTATACAATCCCACCGGAGATTGCCGTGCTTACTGAGGTCTACGAGCAATGACATATTGCCATTAGACAATGTTGTGATGATGTGTTTCTGTCGAAGTTTTTCCAATCCTTCAACCGCATCTGACCAGGGATTCAGACGATGCCAGATGTGATTCAAGTGGTCGATTTGTGCTTCTGACAGGTGCGTAATCTCAAATTTGGCTAACAGATCATTCAGAATTTGTCCGTGTAATTCGTCAATTGTTGCCCACATTACTTCACCATTGCGAATCCGATCCATCGCCGGTTGATAGCCTGCGCGCCACGCATCAACAAAATCTCCCCAATCAAGATCAAGCCCTTGCGACTTCCAAACATTTTTACCCTCTTCGACGATACTTCCACGCCAATCGACCACCGTGCCAAAAACATCGAAAACCAATAAATCTACGTCAATAGCCATAGGTTGACCCCCTTGTTCGATTTTATTGTGCCTCAGGAACAAGGCGCAAGGTAATAATCTGGAATGGTTTGATCATAAATGTTACCTGTCGCTTATCGACCTGTAATTCTACGTCTTCACTAACCTCTTCTAGCAGATTTGTCACGTTTGCGCTAGCAATATCGAAAGCACTCGTTAATTGAACATGCCCGCGTCGTCGGTGACTATCATACAGCCGTACAATAATACCATTGCCGTCTTCCGCCTGTTTGACCGTTTCGATGATGACATGTGATTGATCGACAGTGACCAGTGAATCCAACGCTGGATTTGTCATGGGCGCAGGGTCTTGTGGTTGGAATATGATCGGTGGATTGTTGAGATGATAGGCGGCGGGGATTGTCCCATTGCGCCAATCATCATGATGGGGGCGTATGGCATAGGTAAATGTGTGCTGTGCGAGGTCTGCGGTTTCATCTGGATATGTCGAACCACGCAATAAACTTATACGCATGATGTTGCCATGAATGTCATGCCCATATTTGCAATCATTAATCAGGCTTACCCCATATCCGCCTTCGCTCAGATCAACCCATTTTTGTGCGACAGTCTCAAAGCGTGCCCAATCCCAACTTGTGTTGCGGTGGGTAGGGCGCTCCACATTGCCCCACTGGATTTCATAAGTTGCTTTATCAGACAGTATATCCACAGGAAATGCTGTCTTGAGTAAAATATGGCGCTCTTGCCAGTCAATGGTAGTGTTTATTGTAATTTGTGGACTATCTACGCATAGGCTTATGATCTGTGTGTAAGGACTATTGAGTATTTGTCGTTCGATTTTGAGCGCAACGCTTAATGCACCCTGTTCTATAATCTCGATATTTGTTGCCGGATCACTCAACCACATTTTATCTTCATAATAGATGTCGATGTCCCATGCGTCCCAATCCATCGGACGATCTTCAAAAGCCTGAAATTGATTGGCGATTGCACCGGATGATAATACTTCACGCGCAGATTGTTTATCGTAAATGCGTGTGATGTCTCCATTCGTGTCAAATTCTACCCGGATAACGCTGTTTTCAAGGTGCGATTTACTGACACTTAATGGGTGATCATTGTCCGGTATATCTTCACCAACAATGCGGAGTGATGCCATGCTGTGTGGTGCCATGTTTTGAATATTGAGCAATGTGCCGGAAGTGGTTGCCTGTGATGGAATGTAATTCCCATCAGCATCTATAATTTGCTGACCTTCTTCAAGCTGTCCATCCCAGGCTACAACACCGTTAAATGTGAAGGATGTCGGATTTGCCAATAACAAATCGCCACCCGTATGTTTATGAATAGCTTTCAGCGCTGTTTCCCGTAAGTGTTTCCCACTTTTGCGTATTTCGTCATATTGTTCAAGTGATTCAACATATACTTGATTAATACTGCTACCGGGGATGATGTCATGGAATTGATTTAAGCAGACCAACTGCCACAATCGTGTAATTTCTTCTGATGGATAGTCAAAGTCATCGTCTAGCCACCCTGCAAAAACACTCAACAGCTCAACATCGTGGAGCAAAAATTCACTCTTACGATTACCCCGCTTGTTCCGCGCTTGTGTGGTATAGGTGCCACGATGCAGTTCAAAATAGAGTTCGCCATTCCACTTCGGCAGAACATCTCCTGATTCCGCTTCCATCCGTCTGAAGAATTCTATCGCCGTGTCATGTTGCATCTGTGGCATGCCAGGCATTGTCTTCATGTTTTGCATGTTCTCTAGCATTTCACGGGTAGGTCCACCCCCGCCGTCACCATGCCCGAAGATCATCAATAAATGTTGTTGCTCGGCTTTTTGTTGGAACAATTCCCACGTCTTATAGATTTCACGCGGGGTCACTTCTGCGTTGTAATTGGCGCGTTCACCATTGCGGTTGGGTGTGGCGCTGAAATGGGTCAAGACTTGTGTGCCATCGATTCCTTCCCACCAGAAGCTGTCATACGGCATCTTGTTGTACTGATTCCAACTAATCTTGATAGTCATGAAATAGTCCAACCCGGCTTGTTTGATAAGTTGTGGGAGTGCCCAGCTATATCCGAATACATCCGGCAACCATAAGACCGGTGAATCAACATCTGCGCCAAAATATGTTTTGAAGAATGCCCGCCCCAACACAAATTGACGCGCTAAGGCTTCTGCGCCGGTGAGATTACAATCGGCTTCCACCCACATACCGCCAATCGGTTCCCAGCGTCCTTCATCAATCCTCGCCTTGATGCGATCAAATAAGCGCGGGTCATCTTGCCGAACATAATCGTAAAGCTGGGGTTGGCTCTGGGTAAATAAATATTCAGGAAATTGATCCATCAATAAATCAACCGTATGGAATGTGCGTCTGGCTTTGTTGCGCGTTTGCCCTAATGTCCACAACCATGCTACATCAATATGGGCGTGTCCTGTGGCAGAAATTGTAACATTTAGCGGATCACCCTTTTTCTCGATTTCTGCACGCAGGGTACGCAGTGTTTTCTCTACGCTAGCATAATACCTATCTGTTAAAGGTTCGCGAGTGTCCAGATGGCGATAGGCAGTGTCTAGCGCATTCAATAAATGATGTTTAGCAGGCGCATTATTGTCAAGGAAGTCAATACTTCCAAGCGCGGTGCGTGTTATGGCGACAAGATCACGGGTTGGTTGGTGTATTTGAACAAGAGCACATTGGCTGAGCAGAAAACTTCCATGCTCACCATCCCGATGCCCGTTGCCCGTCCAACCATGCATAATTACTTCGTGCGATTGCTCATCAAAGTAGGAATCAGGAAGAATAATCTCCTGATGGTAACGGTCTATAGCCGCGATAGATTGTCCGTCAATATAGACTAGTGTTTCTGGATGGACAAAATTTCCCGCACTCCCAATCGGCAGGAATAGGGCAGTCTGTTGCTCATTTTCGGTTAGCGCTTTCGGGATTGTAAAGCGTACTCGCAGAATAAAGTTTGTATCGGGTTTTCCCCAATAGCTGTTATAGGGGAGGTCTATCCAGTTATATGCCTCTAAATTATCAAAGTCAATCTGAATGTTTTCTGCATCAACCTCGGTATATTGAAGTTCAGGAAGCGGTTGTACATATTGGTAAGTAAGGGGTTCAGTCAGCTGTAAATATTTGCCTATTTTTTGTGATGTCCAGCGAGTTTGATGACGCATGGATAAATTCTCCAACGTTATATACCGGATAATAGAAGTAAATTGTAACCAAAATGCGACTGCAACATTATTATTTCAGCATAGCTATATTTGACAAAGGAAAAATTACATACTGCAATTCAGATATTATAATTGGACATGTCCACATAATCAACTGAGGCTCATGACTTACTCAATCGCCCCGAACAATCCATAACCGCGTTACTATCAAGTCTATCAATCACTCAAAGAACGCATTGAAAGTGGTAAGTTCCCACCGGATCATACACTACCGCCCTAACGTCAACTTGTCGTTGATTACAATATCAGTCGAATTACAATTGTCAAAGCACTTGATACATTGGAAAACGATGGCTTGATTCGTCGCGAACACGGACGAGGGACATTTGTCAACACACAAAACACGTTCAATGGTGCAGACACAATTGCCTTTGTTTGTGGCGTTATGCTCCCATTCCTATATCTACAATGTGTTGATGGGTGCCGCGCGTGTTGCCGCCGAACAGGGCTATAACCTCAACGTTATAGGATTGCACGACAATGTTATGGATAACGAATCCACGATGCGACAAATCAAAGCGTTAGATGTTGCTGGTGTGCTGACATATCCGCGTCCGCCAAAAAAGGATCTCACATTTTATCAGCAATTGCAAAATCAAGGTATTACGATGGTAATGGTTGACCGTTACTACGAAGAAATTGATGCTGATTATGTGGTGTTCGATGAAGAAGTCACAAGTTATGAAATGACACGCTATCTCATCGCCCGCGGACATGAACGTATTGCGCTGATGACCCATTATGAAGTTGAAGCGCCCAGTATGGCAATACCCTGATTTAGTGGAGTGGTGAAGTGTCTCAGGCGGCACGTGACCCGGGCGTGTGGTACTCCAGAGCGTAAAAACGCCGATGATCCTTGCCCGTACCGATAGTGATGCTACTGTACTTGCCGCGATTTCAGTGGCTTCCGGGGTTGGTGGGGTTTTGGCGGCGGTGTTGATGAGCACATGGGGCGGGGGACGCATCAAACGCTTGCACCTCTATTTTTATGGTTCTATAGGCGGGGCAATAGGCAAGATTTTGCATGGATTAAGTCAAGTCCCGACGGCATGGGTGGGCACACAGTTGTTTACATCCATCAATTTCCCTGTGCAGGAAGGTGCGTATAAAGCCCTATGGATGGATGAAGTGGAGGCGGGCATGCAAGGGCGACTGTTTGCACTTAACGTCTTTGTGATGCGATTGGTAAGTATTCCTGCATTAATCGTTGCCGGTCCATTAGCAGATCGCTTATTTGAACCGGCTATGCGCCCCGATGGTTTGTTGGTTGGAGAATTAGGCTGGCTTTTTGGCACAGAACAGGGCGCAGGCTTTTCGCTATTTTTCACGCTTTCAGGTCTCTTGATGCTCGTTGTCTCATTAGTCGGTTCCTGGAAACTTGATTTAGGTCGTAGTCGTTTCAACAATCACACCGCATGAATGCAGTCGGTCAATGATAAAGCGCATGTAACGCCTCATCAACAGTGGCATGGACGAGAGCCTCACTCGTCGGGTGCAAACGGGGTAAACCGAACAACTTGGGCGCACCTTCTACCTCATACCCACCGAGATAAAATGCTTCGGCTGTCGGGATGTAGCCGTTGCATCCGTTGGTATAACCACAGATCAGCGTATGCTTAAAGGGTGACCTTGCTTCAATAGCAATCTGATAGGCGGCGAATAGTTCATGCGTCATACCCAATATCACGAGCTGATTGTCAAAAGCAATTCCCTGTACACGAAAGCGTAACCCGGGAGGGGCATGGCGCACCCGTTTCAGCCATCGCATCAACATTTGTTGATCGTGATGTGTGCGTGGGTCTTCATCATGCTCAGTAAGTGCCTGTGTGGATTCTCGAATACGATCTTCTAATTTGTCTAGTGTCGATGATGGAATCGCCTCAAAGGGCAGTAGTGTTTCTCGATTGACGACCGTTATTGTCTCAACATCGAGCGTCTGCATATTGGTTAGTGTGTTGACGACGGCTTCCCCCAGCATATTTCCGAGTCTGTGCGCTTCATCCAGCCCGCCCGCGAGTGAAACAACGTTAATATCGCCCGCACAGCCCTGTGTGAATAAAGGCATCACATCTTTGCCTAGTGCTTGACGTATATAACGCACCGTCGCACCCGGATAATCCGCGTTAAATTGTGTAGAAGCAGTATGCACAGTGACAGGGTGGGCGGCATGATTGAACAATACTGCCATTGTCTTACCATCTGTGGTGTCCACACGCAATACATCTACATGTGGAAGTATCGGCGCATGGTCATTGGCTAGCATGCGTGTGCGTCCCATGATAGAGATCCGCCGATTAACACCGATTTGGACAGGTTCGCGCCCGATTGCTAGCGAAATTGGCTGTAAATTTTGTGACGCTTGTGTCACACAATCCACGATTTTTTGGACAAGGTCGTTTTCCCATGCTCGGTTGCGATATTCGTCCTGCCCACAATCTAAGGTCACCGGCGCACTATGATTATGTGTCGCTGTCAGCATCACATTAGTGGCAGGAATGTGTGTTTGCTCCCAGATTGCCCGTTGTGTACGCTGTATCAGTGGGGCATCCATGCCTAGCAAATCTAGTGTAACAATCGCCACACGCTGTTTGCCATCGTCGAAGACAATCGCACGACAGTACAATTCATCATGACTACCGGTTGTTGGCACCCCCGGTGGCTCGAGCATGGTTGTGCCTATCGGGGGCGTAATGATAATTTCGGCAGTATTGGCGCGAATCATGAGCGTTTAACCTTGATTGTCTTGTAGCGATATGCCTCAACATGCCCTGTCAGTGAGTCCATTCCGGCGATGTTAAGGGTGTAGTCTGTTGCTTGTCCCGCGATTTCTTGTAAACGAATGATGAGTTCATCTTCGGTAATCTGGCAACCGATAAGGCGCATATTTTCTGGTGAGAGCGAGAATAAAGTCCCTTCTGTTTCAAGGTGCATTGGCGCGGTTGCGGTGCGATGCTCTAAGCCGGGTTGGCGATCAACCAAAGGACCAATCAATGGCGGTGTGGCGGTTTCCATACCAAAACGGGTGACTGCTATCGGATCGAAGGGGGTATCATGCAACCACAAACGATAACGGAAGCGTACCCATCCACTTTGATCGCGCTTGAAATTTGTCCACCAATGATTGTTCATTGGCCAACTAACGAGCAGTGGTTGTCCAATGTCGAGCGAACTTTGATGATGGTTATTATGGAAGCCACCAATATGCAAGAGGGGAACATCTGGCGTTGCCAATGTGATACCAGCGTTGTCATTACTGACATCAACCCAATTTTGCACCGCATAATAATCGCGTGAAGCGAATTTGATTTGTTGTTCCTCTGCCTGCACGATAGCCCCTGCCACTTCATAGCGTGGTATAGCCTCCTCAATGGCGAAGGGGAAGGCAATATACAGTGATTCTGGCTGTGTTATGGGTGTTTTGTTAATGTCGTAAATCAAATCAATCCACGGTAAATTATCATGGAGCACAATTTGTAGATAAGCATCCTCAGTGCCGGGTGCATCTAAGCGCATAAATAAGCGCGCGCTATCCACACCGCGTATAAAGCGCTTTTCTGTCACTTGTCGAACACCGTGATAGTTTGGTGCGAGATGTGGACGATAATCATAATCTTCTGGCGGCGGCGGGAGTTGAATGTCTTCACGGTGCCCGATTGCGGTGATTGTTTCGTGGATAAGGTGTCCGGCAGTCCATTCTGTGTTGTGGTCTACCCATTCTTTATCGTCACTTATCAGGCTACGAATGCCACCGGAAACGGGATCAACATGGATAGTATAGTACTGGTTTTGCAAGCGCCAGCCATGATTCGTCACCGATGATGCTGGTTGATGCACACGTGGGGCGAATTCTGGTATCTGAACGTTGAGCGATAAGGGTTTTGCATCTTCGGTTTGTAGGGGTACGATGGTGTACCCGCCAGCGGGGACGGTCACCGTACCGTAATCAACTTTTTGACTGGTCGTGCTCTGTGGACTACCGATTTCCAGTTCGCGCTCTAAACGCTGTAATTCCCACCCCGAATGATAAACGGGTGGTAAATATAAGGGAACTTGACGTGTCCACGGAAGCGGATTATACAGTAGCGCGTGGGGTTTATCCGGTAGTGGAATCCGGCTGGCGAGGTCACGCATGACATGTTGTTGTAGGCGAATTGCACCGAATGCGGCATCATAAGCGTATGTTGCTTTGCGTACCCAGCCACCCCGTGCCTGCATCGAATCTGCATGGGTAATACTTTCATAACTACCCCATGTGTGTTCAGCATAAATCGCTAAATCTCGCCATGTATGAATATCTTCATCAACGGGATAAGGCGCGGTATCAGATAAGTTTTGTAGAATTGTGCCTAGTTGATGGGATGCATATAATTTTTCATGTGTTTCGCGCATAAGTGCTGTTTCATAGGCACTGGAATTGATCCCTTTTGCCCACCAATCCGTCCAATCACCCGTGCGGACTTTTTCAGTTTGTATGCGGGCGAAGAGTTCATCCAATGTGACGATGTTCATGCGCGGTGTGTATCCGCGACTGTTCCATTCTTGTACAAATTTGACCAGTAATTCGTTAGGTCCGGCATTATCCCATTGGAAAGACGAGATAATTTGTAACAGGGCAAAATCCTGACTGTAGTCCTTGTCGTGCAACTTCTTGATGTATTTTTGAACAGCAGTGTATGCTTTGTCGAGGTCATAAGCCCAATTATTTTTCCCTCTCGTGGGTGTGGGAAAACGAGGAATACCGATATTGTTTCCATCGCCATAATGCTCGCCATGCCATGTCAGGATTTTGCGTCCGCTTGGTGCTTGCCAGTAAAAAGCTCCCGGACGCGGCTGAGGATCAGGCGCCATCGCACGGTTGATCGCCATCCCTAGACCTTCAAAGCCAGCATCCAGTAACATGTCGATCAGACCCCAACTTTGCCCGTTAATGTCACAGTTCAATGCATAACGGATATCAAAGCCATAATCATTGCGTAATTGTTCGGCAATATGAAGTGAGCGCATCAGCATATCCGGCGTATACAGCACAGATAGATTCGTATACATCCCACCGAAATCAATTAGCCCCTGTTTATGAACTTTCTGCAAGCGTGCAATGTCTTGATCTCTGGCATGTTTAAGGAAATCCTCAACCATGATTGTTATTTCACATGTCCACTTGAATTGCTCACCTGATGGATTGTCTGCGTAACGCTCTGCAAGGTGAATCGCGTTGTGAATATGCTGTCTTTGAAGCGCAAAGACAGACGATTGATAATTTGTATATCCGATGTCTGTATGTGAATGATGGAGCAGAAAAATATCTTTGATCGGCATAAATTGGTGTCCTTTTATTGCATTTATTTAAAGGCGAACAAGTAACCATTTTCGTTGAGAATATAGGCTTTACCGGCATAGAGCGCAGGTACGGATTCATAAACACGTTCACCCATTTCATAGCGCCAGAGAAGATCTGTGGTACCGTTGTCGTTACCGTTGGCGTTTACGCAATAGAAATAGGGTGAGGAAGTCGATGCGAAATAAACGCGATTCCCTGCGACGGACGGACCGGTGATACCACCGCCCTCATGTGACCATTTTAGGGTGCCAGTTTTTGCATCAAGGCATTGAATTCGTGAGGCTATAGGGATTGCACCGGGGCGTAATCCCATCGAAATATAAAGATGCCCATTTGCAAGGGCGGGTGAGGCATTCATATCACCGTCTGTAACACGATGTTCCCACAATGTTTTTCCAGTGAGACGATCCACACAGAATAAGCGATTACCGCCCACAGGAATATACACACAATTATCATAAGCGATGGGTGCGCCTGAGTCAGGGGATCCACCTGTATAAAATTGCCAGATTAATGCGCCTGTTTCTACATTGAGTGCATAGACATAATGATCCCAAGAACCGAAGAAGACCATGTCTCCGTCAATGGGTGGTTCCGGCGCGGTTGAACTTCCAGTACGATACCGCCAGATGATATGACCATTTTCCGCATCCAAACACGATACATAACCATCTGAACCCGGAATAAATACACGCCCTGAATCTACATTTGCTGATGACCACACCCAACCGACCATTTGCTTCCAGATCATATTGCCAGTTTTTGCATCAAGGCAATAGAAGAATTCCTCCCCTTTTTGCCCAAAAAATACGTTGTTGTCCGCAATTGCAGGGGCGGCAGAAACCGCGCCACCAACCTCATAACGCCAGATTTCTTCGCCTGTATTGTGGTCAAGTGCTAGGACGAATCGTGAAGGCGTGCCAATATAAATGATGCCGTCCACCGCCGTTGGTTTAGACTGAAACCAACCACCGCAGGCGAGTTCATCGGCTTGATAACGTCGTCCATCCACTATCGCTTGATCAAGGGCGAAATGTTCCCACAATAAGTTTCCAGAGCGGATGTCTATACAATACACTTTGAGGTCAGAGGTTGTGATAAGTGCGCGATGACCACTACCAACAATATCGGCGTACACAGGATGTGTGCCGACCTGTTTTTGCCAGCGGATTGTGCCGTCTTCATTTATGCAATAGACCACGCCACTCATCGTCGCGATCAAGATTGCATCGTCAAAATTGTAGGGACGTGCCCTAATCCAATCATCTATCATGAGCGCCCATAGCAGTTCGCCAGTGCTTACATTAAGACAGTAAAGATGGCGGGACGCTGAACCAATGTAGACACGATTCTCGGTTATTAGTGGTGTAGAAAATAACTTAAAGCTATGGGATTCATGATGGGATGTGGTGTACCGCCATACAAGATCGCCACTATGTTTGTTCAAACAATAAAGTGTGGCGTTATTCGCACCAAAGTACACATGTTGATCAGTCACTGCGAGCGCGCTGTTCACACCACCACCAGCGTTAAATTGCCATACCATACGCCGATCATCGGAGAAGCCGAAATGTTGTTTGCCAGATGCGCCAGTAATTAGTAGGCAGAACACCATGCCATCCGCTGTCGCTGTATAAACGAAATTGTCGTCAACGACAGGTTCACAGAATGTTGGACCAATGTGGAAATCCCACATCATTTCGTTGCCATCTTCTATTTGTTTGCAGATGATTCTGTTCTGCCCGATGAGTTGTGG
>DAOTXB010000447.1:0-3451 GCA_034435575.1 Anaerolineae bacterium | reverse complement strand
AACGCGCGTGAGCCTCCCGCCGTTCGCGCTACGCCAGAGCCATCGGAATTCACGACAAATGACACGACCTCACCACCTGTGAGCAATGCCATTGCGCTGTGTCCTGCTTCATGCACGTAAGTTACAAATAAGCGCAGGGGATAGACGATGAAATCAAGCGCGGGAACGTTCCATAATATATAGACGACACCCATCGCCATCAAGGTTATGAATAATGTGCGCCGATACGATAAATGATTTACGTTGTCGTCGTTCCGTCTAAGCATATGAGCTGAAAACCTCTGCTATTGTTATGAGCGCATTATATTTTCTATACGCGATATTGCTCGGAAAAGTTCTATTCCACTGACCACACGCGCACCGTACCATCGCCTGAACCGGACACCATCCGTGACCCGTCTATGCTGAAATCTACACCCAGTACCCAGCCACCGAAATCGTTTAACAGGGCGATTTGTTCACCGGTGATCGTGTCCCATACACGCAGGCTATTATCCCGTCCTCCGGTGGCGACGGCTGTGCCGGATGGATGAAAGGCGGCTGTCCAAACATCGCGCCCATGCCCCGGTAAAATGAGAGTGCCGTTCCCGCTGGCAACATCCCATAAGCGTAGGCTGTTATCGGTACTGGTCGATGCGATCAAACCACCGTTCGGGCTAAAGGCGACTCCCCGCACTTCTTCCGTGTGTCCGGTAAAGGTCATCCTTCTTGCCCCGCTGACGACATCCCAGACCTTGACTTCGGTTTCTGACCCGCCAGAGGCAAGCAATGTCCCATCGGGGGAGAATGCTACGCTCAACACGCGGTTAATATCGGCGCGAATCAGGTTGATCTGTGTGCCAGTTTGTACATCCCAGATGCGGATTGTGCCATCTTCTGATGCACTGGCGATCAAGAGACCATCAGGACTAAAGGCAACATCACGCACCGCGCCCGTGTGTCCGCTGAGTACGGCTTGTTGCTGTGCGCTAGCTGTGTTCCACAGACGAATGATATTATCTCGATCTCCTGAAGCGAGTAAGCCACCATCCGGCGAAAAGTTGACTGTGGTCACAATATCGGTATGTCCATTGAGCGTGACCGGCACACGGTCTACACCTTCTTGCCAAAGACGCACCAAATTATCGCCATGAGCGGAGGCAACCATTCCATTCGCACCATACGCCGCATCGCGTACAGGGATTTCCGGCTGATTAAAAAGTGTGTTGTACGGTGTAACCGCACTGATTGTTGTAACCGTGATTGATCCAGCAATCGGTATGCTGGTCGGTGGGGTGTTGTCTACGATAATGTCGTCAATGTCTCCGGTTGTATCATCCGTATTCTCTGCAACATTGTCATCGATCTGTGCTACGGAATCATCGCCTGTGCCGCTATCATCATCGCCACTATTGTTTACGATGAAAAACAAAATACCCAGAATAATGATGATAACCACACCAAAGAGTAACATCAAGCCGACGGCGCCGCCCACCGCAAATTGATTGAATAGTGTCCGTTGACCGGGTGAATCGTCCGGCGGGAGCTGTGCGCGTGGTAGCGCTTTTTGCGCGACAGGTGGCACGGATTGTGCGGCTTTCACACGTTGGTTCGGCATGGTCTTTTGCGCGGGTTCGGGTTCTCTGACGGCTTTAGATTGGATCGTTTCATTCGCAGATGATGGCGGGCTGACTGCTTTGGCTTCCGCAGTCGCTTTGCTTGCCGGTGTATCTGGAATAGTAATCGCCTGTTTAAACGCATTGGCGAAATTGGTCACACGTGGGTAGCGGTCATCAGCATTTTTCGATAGCGCTTTAACGACTACATCAGACACCGCTTTAGGAATGTTCGTATTGATTGTGTTCGGTGCAGGTGGGGTTTCGTTGAGGTGTTGATTCATCAAACTGTGTGATGTATCCCCATCAAACGGCAAGCTACCCGTTATCATGGCGAACACCACCACCGCTAACGCATATTGATCGAGCGCGGGTGTAAGAGGGTCTGCGCGCCATTGTTCCGGTGCCATATAAGCCGGTGTACCGAGTACAATGTTATCTGCGGTCAATTGCACATCAGCATTTACCGCTTTCGCAATCCCAAAATCAACCAGATACACAGTGCCTTGCTCATCAAACATCACATTTGCTGGTTTGATATCTCGATGGACGATGCCACGCCCATGAGCATAATCGAGCGCTCGCGCAAGATCATCCAACAAACGGCTGACATCACGTAGGCGCATCGGGTCGCCAGTTTGTAGACGTGCTTTGAGCGTACCACCTGTCAGATAGCGCATGACGACAAAACTCATATCATCCTTCGTCCCGAAGTCGTACACAGGGACAATGTGAGGATGTTCGAGCGATGCCGCCATTTTCGCCTCGCCTTGAAAGCGCGCGATATAGCCGGGTTCCTGCGCTAACCGTGCGGATAACACTTTGATCGCAACATAACGATCAAGTTCTTCCTGATACCCGCGATACACCGCGCTCATCCCACCCTGACCGAGCAGGTCACGTAGGACATATTCATCTACTTCCGTGCCGGAAAGATTTTGTAAGCTCATACCATGTCCATCTTATATAGTGAGTTGGTAAAGTCGATCTACTTATTCGCCAGCGTTTGAATCACGTTCCCCTTCACCCACAGGTTCCTGTGATGTGGTGACACTTGTCCATTCTGGACGATCTCCACGCAGGTGTCCATAAATCGGCTTTTCGTTACGTAAAATATCGATAAAGATCATCATGTCACTCATCGGCATGAACATATAGCCTTTGTGATTCTCGATGTCGTAGATAGGGTCCGGGTAGTCGCTCTCGTTGCCATAAAAGACCACATCCATCGAATATTCGTCCCCGGTACAACGCACCATACCACGTATGATGACTTCGGTATCGTTGAACAGTCGCTGTTCTGCTTGACGGAAGATGACCATGTATTGTTTGATCTCAAAGATTTGAACATTTTCCATGTGTGAACTCGCTTTCCAATCGTGCTTATTTTTAAACATATGCCATGACTATACAATTTTCGCGCATAATTGGCGATACACAAGCGATAAATATGTAGTTAACACACCGACCAATCAAGAAAACTGCTAAAACACGCATATTCACAAATTTTTTGACAAGTCTTAATGCTTTATCATCACAACGTTACGTTATAATGCAATTAAATCGTGAATATCAATTTTTTAGGAGTGGGTGACCCATGGGCAGAATTCTCTACGTCGAAGACAATGCACAAAATATGCGACTGGTTCGTAAAATTCTCAAGCATGCTGGTCATGAGGTACTGGAAGCTGAAAATGGTTTGCTCGGCGTTGATACAGCGGTTACAGAAACCCCTGATCTGATATTGATGGATGTAAACTTGCCCGATATTGATGGATTAGAAGCCACGGCACGCATTCGTGAAATGCCCCTCATTAGTAGCACGCCAATTATCGCTCTGACTGCGAATGCAATGG
>DAOTXB010000446.1:0-1538 GCA_034435575.1 Anaerolineae bacterium | reverse complement strand
AGCGCGGGGGCGTTGCCATAACTATATTCCACACCCTCAACGACTAACCCAAATTTAGATTGTGCGTCAATTTCTGTCATACATCCCCATTATTTTGTGTGAACCGTTCTGTAATATATCAGCCCACATGGTCTTTGAATTGTTTGATTGCGTCAAGGTGCTGTTGCAGATTTTCAAAACCGGCACCCATTGTATTGATAGCGACATGGGTCGCGCCGAGTTCACGCCATGATTCGATATAGCCCGCCCATTCGTCTGGCGTTTGTCGGCTGATATTGACCCGAATATCAATGCCAAAATCCTCTGGCTTACGTCCTGCATCTTCGATATAGCTACGTAATTTGTCGATCATGGGTTTTGCTTTGTCGATGCTCATCGTATTCGGCATCCACCCATCGCCGATTCGCGCCATACGCCGTAAAACCACATCCGCACCACCGCCAAACCAGATTGGAATGGGACGTTGTATCGGCATCGGATTCAGTCCGGCATCCGGCACGGTGTGGTAATCGCCATCAAACGTGACCAGTGGCTTTGTCCAGAGTTCGCGTAACAGCGCGACCTGTTCTTCGCTCCGTTTACCGCGTGTCGAGAAGTCTTCGTTAAGCGCTTCATACTCAACTTCATTCCAGCCTACACCGACTCCGATACGCAAACGCCCACCGGAGAAAAAATCTATTTGAGCCGCTTGTTTGGCAACGAGCGCTGTCTGTCGTTGTGGCAAGATCAAGATGCCCGTCACGAATTCAATCGATTCTGTTAATCCCGCTAGATAACTGAACAGTGTGAATACTTCATGGAAGGGAGTATCGTGTGTATAGGGACCACTCCACCCACCCGGACGGTCAGGGTTTGCGCCGAGTACATGATCGTATGCCAACAAGTAATCATAACCTAGGCTTTCTGCTGTTTGAGCATAATCGCGGATCGCTACCGGATCATGGTCAATTTCGGTCTGTGGGAAAACAACACCGTATTGCATGTGATCGTCCTTATGTGTGATGGTATTCAATGTTGAAGGAGTGTAACGCAGAAGAATTATAATTCGGTGAATAAGTCGCGGATTGTGAAAGTAAAATCGGGCAGAATCTCGGTGCCCGTCAGCCTGTCATTTTCGGTGAGTAGTGCACGGTCATCGGTTGTCAACACTTCAACAAGACGCTTTTCAGGATAGATCAACCAGACCAGATGTGTACCATGTTGCAAATAAAACGTCGCCTTATCGCTCATCAATTTATCGCTTTGCCCCGGTGATTGGACTTCTACGGCAAGGTCAGGCATATAAAGCGCTGGTCCATCCTTCACCAATTTACCCTTCTTCTTATTGACAAACGATAAATCAGGTATGCGGTCATTATGTTTATCATCCGGTAAACGATAGCGCGCTTCGACCAATGCCCAGCCGATTGGATTTGTTTTCAGATAATTTATGAGCGCGGTTGCGAGTAAGGCAACGATGTAGGCGTGGAGTTGGGTCGGCATCTTCTCAACAATCTCTCCGTTGATAAGTTCAAATCGACGATCAATATGATCAGTCT
>DAOTXB010000445.1:0-5647 GCA_034435575.1 Anaerolineae bacterium | reverse complement strand
CAATCAATTTACAGGTGAGGTGCTTGAAGCGGGGACAAACGTGCCAGTCGCCGATCTTTTAGCTGTGTTTCCCGTCGGGTTGTTTGCCAATAGCTAAGGGTTGGATAATTTAAGTAGAGCGACCACCCAATTCGGATGGTCGCATTTTAGGTAAAATAATCATCGTTTGATTGAATCCCAACTCACGAGCGCGGATTGTTGTATCAGTTGTGGGGAGAGCATGGTTTTACCTGCGATGTGTGCCCGCAACGCGCCATTGATACAGCCATAATAGATATGTGCCAGCAAGTCGAAGGGTAAATTCTTGATGTGATTGTGGCGCTTGGCATCCACCAATAGTCGGTAAAGCGTCCCGTCCAAGCCATAATCTTTCATACGGACTTCGCGCTGAATATAGGGCGAATTGCTGAGTTGATCGTAGACAATTGTATTGCGAGTATCGCTAATGCCAAAGGTGAGCAGGTTAACGCCGATCTGTATAAACTGTTCTTTGACATCAGCCGTTGTATTAAGGTTAAGTTGTCCGGCATCGCTATGGTCTTGCGCCAATTGCGCGAATAGTGCGTTGACGAGTGTCTCTTTATTGGCAAAATAGTTGTAAATCGTGCCCATGCCGACCCCACCCCGTTGCGAAATCTGCGACATCGCAACTGATTGCAGACCCTGCTCAAACACCAGGTCACGCGTTGCCAATAGAATATCGGTACGTTTTGTCGTCATAAGATCGCGCTATCTCCATGATCGCGGGAATGAACGTTCATTCCAAAGTTTAGCCGTCTCAACGCACGATGCAAGTTAAAATTTACATCATGCGTTGATCCATTTACTCTGTGTCTGGCGCAAATGTGTGTTGCCACATGGTTTTGAGCGCCTGAATTTCCCCCATATGGCGGGTGGCATCGACCACAATTAGTCGTGTCCAATAATATGCACTTCGGTCACCGCCTGCACCACTAATTGGCGCGTCAAATGCTTCATCGTTCATGCCCTCAATATGTGTCTTGACTGACTCGAAGGCTTTGTCGAAATAGGCAAGCGTATCCTCTTTGGAAATTTCTGGTATTTCGTGCATTTCTTCCGGCGTAAAACCGGTCAATATACCCCATTCTCTGATGCCCTTACCAAGCGGGTTGTAATCGTATTTCTCCGCATAGCCGTCAGTAAACCAGAATTGCTGTGATGGCTCTTTATCGCTCAGTATCACGTTAGCTACCATGTCTGCAATACGGCTGAAATGCCAGATCGTGACCGCAATTGTGTTGGCATTTTCATGGGCATGCCAGTGGATCATTTCTTCTGTAGCATCTTCCAAATCGCCATGTATACTCCGCACCTGTGCGTCTAATAAATCAGTCATCACATCAACTGCTGTGGTCATCGTATCAAACTCCAATCGTGAAATCTCAAATATCTCATAGGTGGAATATCTTATCATTAATTGCCGTTTGAGGACATAAGTATCACCCCAGAAAAAAATACAGCCACCCCAAGTTGAGTAGCTGTACAGTTATTGATTATTCGGCGTTTCTATCTAGCCCGATTAACCTTGCGATTCGGGTTCCGGTGTGGATTCAACGGGCGGTGTGTCCACGTTTTCGTCGATAACAGCTTCATCCGTTACGGGAAGTTCTGTCGGCTCAGGTTCCAGTGTCACGTCTACGGGTGTTTCTTCTATCGCTGTCGGTTCGTCTGGAATGATGACCGGCACAACATCAGTTTCTGTTGGCTCGGCTGGAATGACAATTGGTGTCGGTTCGACATCCGCACCGGGTGTGGTTGCTAACACCTCACCTCCGACGACGAGCGCATCAATTGCAACTGTTGCACCTGCTAGCGGGAGTATTCTAAGTGTGTGTTCGCCCTCGCCGAGATTTGCGAAGCTCGCCACTTGTCCGAAGCTCGTTTCAGGCGCATCGGCGTTGATTCCGCGTAACGGCTGACCGTCGATTTCGACCACAAATGTGCCGAAGTTCACACCTGCGACATACACAATATCGAGTTGTGTGCCCGTAAAGGTCATCGTCAATGTGTCGTCAACGGTGCTCGCGCTTTGCAGATAGCGATCACCGAGTGCATCATCGCTTGATTGTTGCACCCATGTTCCGGTACGTTGGATAAGCGTATCTTCAACCTGTACCATGAGCGGTTGGATGTTGATAGAGAGCGACAGGAAGGCGTTTGATGTTGAATATGGACCAATGCCCGCAACATTGTATGCTTGCACACGCCAATCGTAACTGCCGTAAGCAAGTGGGTTTGGAATTTGGAATGTGCAAATGCCACCAGTACAGATCGCACTCGCTTCATGCCATGCTTCGTAGGCGATTAGTCCCATACCATTCATGATTTGCAGATTGTAATAGGTCGCAGTGGTGACCGCGTCCCATGAGAACGTCGGGCGGTTGGTCTGGTAGATGATGGTTTCATCCACCGGGGTGTTAATTGTAGGCGCACCCGGCAAGGGCAACGCAACAGTGAATGTGGTTGCGCCGTAGTTATCAGCCGCTTCTCCTACCGACCATGCGCCGAAGCCAGCATCGTTACCGCCCCGTAGATACCATGTGTACGCACCATTTTGCGGTACAGTGATCTGTAACGTACATGCGGTGCTACAGGTGACATCGGTGCCAACGGTATACGGTGTATAGTTGATGTATCCGTCCGGTCCAACGAGATAAACTTCATATATGCTTGCGTCTAGGTCATGAGTCCAGTCAAAGATCACGTCGAGTGTTGGCACTACTTCAGCATCAAGTGGACCTGTTTTCGTGATGGCACCGGGTAGCGTTTGACCGACCGTGAACACCTGTCCACCATAACCGTCGCTGGCTTCTCCAACTGACCACAGACCTGCACCTGCATCGTTAAAGGCACGCACGTACCATGTGTATGCACCATTTTCCGGTAATATCACCGTATGCTCACAGGTTTCACCGTTGTCACATCCTAATGCGCCTGAAAGTGATTCGTCATCACCGAGGATTTCGCTATTCACAAAATCGTTCGGACCGACGACAACAAATTCGTATTGACGATCTGCACTGGCGCGTGTCCATGAGAATGTCACCTCAAGATTGTCCAATTCTGCGTCTGTCAGTGGCGCGACCTTGTTCACAATACCCGGTACTGCCTCGGCTACGGTAAAGGTCACATCACCATAAGATACTGGTTCTGTAGCATCCCAAAGCCCAAAGCCCGCCGCGTTACCCCCGCGCACATACCACGTATATTCACCGTTTGTTGGTAGGATAATGGTCGGATCACAAATAGAAGCATCACAATCAAACCCTGCGGCTGTGCGTGTTTCTGCAAACACATAACCCGCTGGACCGGTGATGTAGATTTCGTAAAGTGTGGCATCAGCATCGTGTTGCCATTCAAACGACACGGCTAACTGATTGAGGTTAGCGGATTCTGTCGGGTTATTTTTGACAATAACACCCGGCAACATTGTATCTACTGCAAATGCAAACCCTGTGTTCCAGTCGCCCAAGCCACCTGCACTCGTTCCGCGCACATACCATGTGTACGCGCCGTTTGTCGGAACCGTGAGATCAAGCGTGCAGTTGGTGCTACACGTGACACTGCTCCCGACCACATAGGTTTGATAATCGATATATGCATTGGGACCTGCGAGATAGAATTCATAGGCAGTTGCATCTGTATCATGCACCCATTCAAAGGTGATGTCATCATCCGTGACGACCGCTTCATTGGCGGGTGAAAGTTGTGTGATAATGCCTGGGATTGCCGTAGGCGCATAGAAATTGACCGCGCCGTAGCCGTCAGCCAACCCGCCCGCAGAATATGGACCATCACCTGCCGCGTTATATGCCGCAACATACCATGTCCATTGCCCTGGAATTTCGTCTAGTGTGTAATTCCAACCACATGTACCCGCACCACAAACGACCTCGTCGCCAACCGCGCTACGTATGACACCACCACTCACGCCATTTGGATCGACAAGCACCAGGTTGTATCCGGTTGCGTTCGCGACTTCATTAAACACAAATGTTGTGCTGTAGGGTGATATTTCGTCTTGCAGAGGCGAGATTTTGGTCACCACACCCGGCAAATCTGATTGTATGATGAAGTTACCGGGGTTTGACCACGGCGCTATACTGCCATCGTCCCATGCACGCACTAACCATGTATATGATCCATTCGGGAGACGATAGTTATCACGTAAGGTCGTCGGGTCTATCTGGCAAGTTGTACTATTACAATAGCCAACAGCATCAATTACCTCATTGATGATTTGTCCACCACTACCTGCAACATACAAGTAATAGTAATCTGCACCGGAAACATGCGTCCAGCTATAGGTCGGATTACCCTGTGGGAAGTCGACTGTACCAAGCGGTGCGATCAAATCTGGTAACGGTACGTCAATCGTGAAGTTTTCAGGACCTGCGTACCCACCAATGCCACCGGTACTAGTTCCCCCTGGTCCATAACTGCGGATGTACAGCTCATAACTGCTACCATTGGTCAGTGTTACGGTGGGGATCATTGAACAGGCGGTACCATTCACGTCTCCACAGGTTTGAGCGCGTGTGAACCAGGTATTGATTAATACCTGACCGTTGGTGGAAGCCAGATACACATTAAAGTAAGTTGCGAACGTTGCGTTACCACTCAATGACCAATTTAACGACGGCTGAATGGTGTTCAAGTTCGTCGTGGTCTCCAGCGTGACAATATCAGGGACAGGGGCTTCTAGCGTGAAGTCCATCGCACCTATCCACGCACCACCCGCTTCACGCACATACCATTGATGAGCACCATTGGTCAGGCGATTTGCTTCTGCTAACGTGGTCACGTCGATCTGGCAGGTCGAGCCATTACAGATACCACTGCTAGCGACGGTTGTATTGACGATTTGTCCACCATCAACCCGTGCTACATACAGTTCATAGTCGGAGACTTCGGTATCTGACCAGCTATAGATCGGATTACCGTAGCCAGTGGTGATTGTGCCCATTGGCGCGAACTGAACGAGATTAGAAGCGACATAATTGGACAACAGAATATTTTCGAAATTGGTAAAATTATAGGTTTGACCGTTATGGACGAAGCTCCCATTTGCAGGGTCTTCGGCTAATAATGCCACCGCTTGTTGATCGGTGATTCCGGTAAAGGCAAAATCGAGCGTATCGGTTTCGTTACCGCCATCAACTGCAAGAATATTGTCTGCGCCACCTGTCGTGCCATCTTCAAGCACGAGGGTATCGTTATCCGCACCCATGTCGATTGTACCTTCAATCGGTACCCGCACGGTCACATTATCTGCACCTGCATCAGTCGTGATGCTATTGTCCAGGTTTGAGTCAATCGGTGGACTCAAGACACACACGAATGTATCTGCGCCACCGGTGCCATCAGGACAGCGACTGAGCAATGTGTTATCAACGCTCAAACGCTCGAAATTGGTGAAGTTAAAAGTTTGTCCGCCAATGGTCACTGAACCATTTGCAGGGTCTTGTAAGAACAGCGTATCAAATTCCTGTTGCGAAAGTCCGGTAAAGGCGAAGTCGAGCGTGTCGAACCCGTCACCACCGTCTAATGCGAGGATGTTGTCCACGCCACCGTTTGCGCCATCTTCCAGGTTTACGTTGTCATCGCCACCTTCCGCGAAGACCGA
>DAOTXB010000444.1:0-3312 GCA_034435575.1 Anaerolineae bacterium | reverse complement strand
ATTCGGGCTGTTTGACATAGCTGATAAATGCCACATCTGGCGCATAGCGTTCACCACTGACCATATACCCCCCTGCCTCACCGGTGACATGACCGAGGTCGTTTTCTTCCAGATAGGCATGAGTTTAACTTCTGTGAAACGAAAGCTCACTCGATTAATGCCAGATGAGTGAAGGTTAATCTGGTTTCAGGTTACGGGTGGTGACATAGTAATGAAGACTGGAAGTTGAGCCATAATCAAGGTGATGCAGTGAGATGTGACGTATCGAGACACCGAGTTTAAGCAATTCGACGATACGATTACGATCTTTGTCGTACATGCTCTTTTGAATTGTTCCTTTTGGTTTACCAAGCAATATCCCCTGAGATTTCTTCGTAGCAAGTGCTTCTTTTGTACGCTGACTAATCATCATGCGTTCCATTTGGGCAAAAAGCGACAACAGTGTGACCATGGTCAGTGATTGCAAATCGTTGTAATTGCGGTCAAGTGTCATCTGTTGCTTGATGATAATCACCCGAATATCTTGCTGAATGAGCTCATCAATGAGGGAGATAACTTGTCCGGTACTGCGTCCTAAGCGGCTGAGTTCGGTGACAATCAAGGTGTCGCCAGCAGAAAGTCGCTGAAGAAGTTCATCCAATCGACGCTCGGTTGTGTTACGCTGTGACGAGATTTGAAGGGCGATGAAATCATCAATATTGAGTTGATGTTGATCTGCATACGCCAAGATTTGCAATCGTTGCTGATCTAAATCTTGCTTGTCAGTCGATGTTCGTAGGTAGGCTAAAATCTGGTTCATCAGAACGTATCCTAAGTAAACCCGTAATTAAGGTTATTATATCCGATGATACAATAGGCTATCATCGGATACAGTAGCCACAAAAAACGACCGTTAAGTTAGGATACAAGTGGGATGCGATAAGCCATGTTGAGATCGAAGCGTCCATAGGGATTGATATGCTTGTAGAAAAGCGGTGTTAAGCCGCGCCAATCATCATCGGTGAAGCGATTGTACCAATTAGGGTCAGTCAGAACTTGTTGAACGATGAGTGTGTTGACATAAGTCATTGAAGTCTGAAGCAAGTGCATCGCGAGAATTGTGATTTCCTGAGCATCGACATCATTACTGGCAATGTCACCCTGATTGCCGTAGAAGATAAATCCATTGGCACTATTCCAGTTCTCAATCACCTGCAAGCCATCGAAGATTTCACGACGGACATCAACATCGTGCAAGTAACGACACAAGAAGATGGTTTTAATGGCGCGTCCCAGTTCGGAAAGGGCTTTATAGGTGGGATGATGAATGTTGTGCCGAGTGAAGCGTTTGAGAATGGCTTCGGTTTGAGCTGTGCCAAGACGCAGAGCTGTCGCATATTTAACCATTTCATCGTATTGCTGGCGGATTAATTCCCAATCGATGACTGACTTGAGAATGGGTGACAGTGATGGATATTTATCGAAGTCCTCAAGATGAGGCACATGTAACTTTTGTTCGTAGATATTCTTCAAGCGTGGCATGAGTTGAAAACCTAAGAGGTGACAAAAGGCAAAGCCTACTTCACTCTGCCCGTGTGTATCAACATAGCTGCGGTCAACTTGCATAGCAGTGCAGTGACGAAGCACGCCTTCAATCATGGATGCCACTTCCGATGAGGATGGCGCTTTGAGTTGAGAGTAAATACACAGGGATTGTTTGGACACATGCCAGTAAACCATCACACCCGATTGGCGGTAGCGACGATGCCACTGGGCTCGTAAATTCTGATCCCATGAGCCGAATTGTTTGGAATCGGATGCACTCCATGTGCTGGCATCACCCCAGATATGAGGTGCTTTGATTGCCAAAATTGCATTCACGACATGGGCAATGGCTGTACGCAAGCCCTCGGTACTAATGAAACGACGACGTATATATTTGAGATGACTTTCGCTGATGTCGGGATTGCCAATCCACACCCGGCTCAGCCCTGTATTCGTTCCTAATCCGTACAGGCAGAGTAATAATCGCCGTTGTAAGACAGATGCTGAAAGCCGACTCTCGCCCGTTAAGCTCTTGAAGTGTTGTGTGAAGCCAACCCGCAAATCGACTTCCTTTAGTACATCCACCAAGCTCACCAAACCCCATGTTTGTTTGACATGATTATGCAAATAGGTGAGGTTCGCGGTCAGCGTTTGCTTCTCCAATTTCTTCACACCGATTCGACCCGACGGTGCAATTGAGACATAAGGGTTGGTGAGGAGACCATCATGGAATTGCCTAAGAGCTTGTGTCATTTCCTGCTGAACTTGTTTGATAAAGTCATCCACCTTCAATGGCAAATCCAGTGCTTGATAATATTCAACTCGCTTATCTCGATAATCAGCCGGTGTGTCTTCATCCGGATTACGGTGACGATCTGCACCCACCACCCAGATTTCTTTACTGCGTAACTGATCTCGCAAACCTTGAAGGACACACAGTTCGTAACGTGTACGACGAATTTGCAAGGTGCCAGAGCGATTCGCTTGGTGAACCCAGGCTTGCATCGAAGGCGGAATCACATCTTCCATTGGAACGGTGGCATCCATCGGATAGAAGGTGCGATGCTCATCTTCCAAATAAGTTTTCACGACTTTGAGCGCATCAATTAAGGGTCGATGGCGCTCATTATTCGAGCGAAATTCGAGAACGTCCAGAAGCGGTGGCAATATCCGACGATAGTGGTGGCTGTAGGAACTCCCAATTCGCGTCTGAACGGCACGACGAAACGGTCCTGTTTGTTTGGCTTCCTCCACCAGCGCTTTCAGGCGTGCCTGTCCAACAATCGGGTATAAAATCTCTTTGATAATCCCTTCTGGATGTTCCAGCATCGCTTCGGCTAAATTGAACAGTAATTGCTGTTTCCCATCTACTCGAATGAAGTCATTGAGCAGGCGCTTTTCTTCTTTCCGTTCTGCCTTGACCTTAATATCTTTCAGCACTCGCATGAACAAATCAACTAAGTCATCCGTGACTTCTCTTTGCCGCACCCAACAAAATGTTGCCAGTAGTGTATACATCTGTTCAGGTTGATTCTTCTCACGGCGGAGCAGATGACTAGGGGATTCGACCGAGACCTGGCGTTGATATTGGCGCAGATACTTCATCGGAATACCCTCAAACAAATTCTTCGATAGGTCAACGGCTTGCAAATATATCAACCGTTCACACACTCGATGAATATGTTGCACATCTGCTGACCCCGGCCCCAACTTCATCTCATGCAATAACGGATAACCTGACATCTGCTCTGTCCAACTTGAGGCTTC
Organism: Anaerolineae bacterium; assembly: GCA_034435575.1. Taxonomy (GTDB): domain Bacteria; phylum Chloroflexota; class Anaerolineae; order Aggregatilineales; family Phototrophicaceae; genus JAVJSU01. Next base: position 21 of record DAOTXB010000444.1, on the reverse strand, counting down.
ACTCAGCAGATTTCGCAATCG
>DAOTXB010000443.1:0-7975 GCA_034435575.1 Anaerolineae bacterium | reverse complement strand
TTGAACCTACTCTCTGGTGGTGCAGTTGCTAACTTTAGCATTCTTGCCGCTGGCGTATATCCTTACATCACCGCATCGATTATTTTCCAATTGTTAGTGCCGATCATCCCGCGTTTGCAACAAATTCAACGTGAACCGGGCGGTCAAGAAAAAATCACCCGGTATACTTATTATGCGACTATTCCGATGGCGCTCCTACAGGCATTCGGTCAGATTACCGTGTTTAATACTCTGCTGGGTACGGGTGTTGAGATTATCCCCGGATTTGGGAGTGATGCCTTGCTCACTGCATCAGTAATGGCAACGATGACTGCTGGTACGATGTTCGCGGTCTGGTTAGGTGAACTTATCACCGAGCAGGGTATTGGTAATGGTATCTCGATTATCATTTTCGCGGGTATTGTGGCAATCGCGCCGACGAATCTGGCGAACCTTATTTCGACATCGTTGCGTCCGGTCTGGGATATTGCGTCGTTCGTGGTGATTATGGTGGTCAGTCTGGCGGCGGTTGTACTTATCCAGGAAGGTGTCCGGCGTATTCCGGTACAATATGGAAAGCGTGTGCGTGGACGTAAGCAATATGGTGGCGCGAGCACCCATGTGCCTCTCCGCGTGAATCCGGTCGGGATGATCCCGCTCATCTTCGCCAATGCGATTATCGCGTTTCCAGCGATTATCGTTAGCTTCTTCCCTGAAGGGCAAGTTGGACGCGATATTGTCAACACCTTTGGTAATCAGCAAGGTTTGCTTTACTGGGGGACGTTCTTCGTGCTCACTGTGGCATTTACCTTCTTCTATGCAGAGGTGATGGTTGGTAATCAGAACCTTGCAGAAAACCTGCAACGTAATGGTGGGTTTATCCCCGGTATTCGTCCGGGTCGCAGAACTGAAGAGTATATTCTGCGTGTGACCCGTCGTATTACGCTAGTGGGTGCGCTGTTCCTTGGTGTGATCGCGGTGGTTCCGGGTTTGGTTGATCTGCTGAACTCGATCATCTTCCCGGGTGAACAGATTGCTGGTGCGACACTAAACTCTGCCGAGGTAATTACCGGTTCCGGTCTTATCATCGTTGTGGGTGTGGTGATCGACACACTGCGCCAATTGGAAGCACAACTTGTGATGCGAAACTACGAAGGGTTCATGCGTTAGACGCAATCCGACGCTGGGTTACCTCACTTGCTACACTGTACTATGTTGCCGGGATTGAGAGTGTTTAACTTTTCACTTCAATCCCGGTTTTGTTGCGACTTATACTGAGGTGAAAATGTTCAGCGTATTCAGGTCGTGACGTTTTTTAAAATTATATGCACGCTAACTTTCTGGAGGCAATTATTTCAATGAGCCTGTATTTAATCATTATGGGCGTACAGGGAGCGGGTAAAGGTACACAAGCCGCTTACATTAAGGATACATTCAACATTCCTCATGTTTCTACCGGTGATCTGTTCCGTGCGATGAAAACGCGCGAGGATGCATTGGCACATCGTGTACAGGACATCATGAATTCCGGTCAACTTGTGCCTGATGACGTTACCAACGAGGTGTTGCAAGATCGTCTGGAACAACCTGATGCAGAAAACGGCGTGATCCTTGACGGGTATCCGCGTAATACTGCACAGGCGGAATGGCTTGCATCGTATCTGGAAAGTAAGGGTAAAGCATTAAGCGCTGTGCTTTTGCTAGAACTTGACCTGTATACTGCGTTTAAACGGGCGTATGGACGTGTGAAATCGCCATCTACCGGAGAGACGTACAATATCTACTTCCATGAAGGTATTGAATACACATTGGAAAAAGACCCGAATGGTCATTTTGCTCCGCGTGTAAAAGCTGTGCATACAGATAGTGGAGAAGCATTGTCTCGCCGCGGCGATGATGAAGCCGCGTCGGTGGTAAAGCGAATTGACACATTCCGCGAAACAACTGCGCCACTCATTGATTACTATAGTGAACACGGGCGGTTGATAAGAATTGATGCCGCACAGCCCATTAAGACAGTCAGCGCGCATATCAAAGCCGTGTTGGATGAAATAGCGACCTAGTTTTCAGGGGTGAGCATGGATATTCAGCTCAAAACACCGGATGATATTAAAATCATGCGTGAGGCAGGTCGGATTGTTGCCCAAGCCCACGCAGAGATGAAAAAAGCGGTTAAGCCCGGCGTATCTACCTGGGATTTGAACGCGATTGCTGACACCGTCATTCGCGATCACGGTGCAATCCCGACATTTATCGGTGTGCCAAAATCTGATGGACCTGACTTTCCTGCCGCAATCACCGCGAGTGTGAATCATGAATTGGTTCATGGTATCCCGCGTAAAGATTGCATCCTGAAAGAGGGCGATATCGTTAGTCTGGACACTGCCTGTACCTATAATGGATTTGTTGGTGATTCAGCCTATTCGTATGGTGTGGGGGAAGTTTCTCCTGCTGTACAGCGTCTGTTAGATGTTGGGGCGGCTACATTGGATGCGGCGATTACGGCTTCTGTTGTACCAAATGGTATTCGAGAAGTTGCAGTTGCCACACAAAAATGTGCGGAAGATGCCGGCTACAGCGTCGCCCGTGAATACACAGGTCATGGGGTAGGTAGAGAGATGTGGGAACCGCCACAGATACCCAATTGGTGGCCCAGACGTAGTAACCGTCGTTTGCAGGATGCGAATGTAAAACTTCAACCGGGGATGACCTATGCGATTGAGCCGATGGTCATTGCAGGACGTAACCGGCTTCGTGAATTGTCTGATAAGTGGACGGTTGTCACGAAAGACAAGTCATTATGCGTTCACTTTGAGCATACAATTCTGGTGACGGAAAACGACCCAGTTATCTTAACCCTACTGTAACGTGGTTAAGATGGGCGTAGACAATTCGTCGAAAAAATTGTATCATAATAAGTCTGTGTAAAATCAAGAAACTTGGAGATTATTCCATGAAAGTTTCGTCATCTGTGAAGCGTCGTTGCCCAAAATGCCGCATTATCAAGCGTAGCGGTCGGGTAATGGTAATTTGCTCTAACCCGAAGCACAAGCAAAAGCAGGGCTAACCCATCCGGGTGGCCTCCGTGAAGGAGTCTTGAGATATGGCACGTATTGAAGGTGTGGATCTTCCGCGTAATAAACGCATAGTCATCGCACTCACATACATTTATGGCATCGGTAAAACGACAAGCCAAAAAATCCTTGCAGAAGTTGGTGTTGATGAAAACATCCGTGTGCAAGATATGACCGAAGCGCAAGTACAGTCCATCCGTGAATTGGTGGGCGGTATCGTTACAGAAGGTGATTTGCGCCGTCAGGTCAATTTGAATATTAAACGCCTGTCCGAAATTGGTAGCTACCGTGGCTTGCGCCATCGCCGTAACTTACCGGTTCATGGTCAGCGTACCCGCACCAATGCACGTACGCGTCGTGGTGTGAAGAAGACTGTTCCGGGACGTGGTCGTCGGCGTGGTGCGTAATCACTGACAGTACGCAATAAGTTGTATGGATGAATTTATCCGTATTACGCGTAATGTGAGTTTCCTCCGGTGGTTGATATGCAAACACAATTACATCAACCGTTTTCATGAGGTCGGTAAGGCAATTCGGCGCGCCCTGTACTCGATTGGACAGGGCGCATCTTGACGTAGATACACTGTGGAGAGAAAGTCAATGGCACGAGGCAGAAGAGGTGGTCGTAGTACTGCCAGAAAAGTAGCAAAAAATATTCCGTATGGACAGGCGCATATTTATGCGACGTTCAATAACACCATCGTCTCCATGACCGATCAATCCGGTAATGTGGTGGCATGGTCAAGCGCGGGCACATCTGGGTTTAAGGGAAGTCGTAAAAGCACCCCTTATGCCGCACGTATGGCGGCGGAAACCGCTTCCGAAACTGCACAGACACACGGCATGAAAGAAGTCGACGTGTTTGTGAAAGGACCGGGACCCGGCCGTGAAGCCGCGATTCGCTCGATCCAATCTAGCGGATTGAAAGTACGCTCTATTTCCGATGTGACACCAGTGCCACATAATGGTGTTCGCCCGCCGAAGAAACGCCGCGTATAGTGCGCTTTTCTACACGCCGTAAAACAACAACCGGGAGGTATATATCTTGGTAATGAACGGTATGGTCGTCCCGCATAAGGTCGAGAAAGAAGCGGTGACGCAAAACTACGGGCGATTTGTCATCAGCCCATTAGAAGGTGGTTATGGGCAAACGCTCGGTAACACCTTGCGTCGCGTTTTGTTGTCATCTTTACCGGGTGCGGCTGTAACAAGTATCCGTGTCTCCGACGTGCATCATGAATTCTCTGCAATTCCACATGTGCGTGAAGACATGACACAATTGATCCTTCAGGTCAAGCAATTACGCCTGAAATTATTTGATGTTGAATCCGCACGCTTACGCCTTGAGCATCGTGGCGAAGGTACTGTGACAGCGGCTGATATTAACATCCCGCCGGAAGTCCATATTATCAATAGTGACCTGTATTTGTTCACTGTTGATGCCGCGGACGCACATCTTGAGATGGAATTTGAAGTTCGCTCAGGGCGTGGTTATAGCCCTGCAGAGGAACGTGGTCGTTTGCCGATTGGTGAATTGCCGGTTGATGCAATCTTCAGCCCGATCCGTCGTGTGAACTTTGAAGTTGACCGCGCTCGCGTTGGTCAGCGTACTAACTATGACAAGCTCATTATTGAAATTTGGACAGACGGTACCGTGCGTCCAGAAGAGGCGTTAAGCCAGGCTGGTGAAATTGTCATCCGTCATCTGAGCGTTATCAGCGGGGTTGACCCGACTGACCTCAGTGGTATGTTGGTTCTTGAGCCAGAGCCGGAACCAGACGAAAATGAGCGCGTGCCAAGTGGCTTATATGACAAGCTGATCGAAGAACTTGATCTGAGTGTCCGTGTGTTCAACTCATTGAAGCGTACTGGCATTACCACCATTGGTGATGTGCTGGATATGCTTGATCGTGGTCCTGATGCAATGCTGGCAATTCGTAACTTCGGTGAGAAATCACTGGACGAATTGACCGATAAATTGCGTGAAAAGGGCTATTTGAAGGATGATGAAAAAGAGGAAGAAGAAGCCGAATAGCTTCGATAAGCTAGCCGGAATCTGATTTGCTCATACTGAGCATCTGGTAACGGGTGTTCATAACTAAAATTGATTGAAATGGGGGCGGTCCCACAGACCGCCTCTGTTAATGGATAACTGTGGAGGGCGCATCATGCGACATCGCGTAAAAGGTAAAAAACTCAGCCGTGATTCCGCACATCGTAAAGCATTGCGTATGAACCTGGCAATGTCTTTATTCGAACACGGACGCATTAAGACAACCGAGGCGAAAGCCAAATATGTACGGGGTCATGTGGAACGGTTAATTACCGTTGCTAAACGTGGTCTGGCAAAAGCCGAAGACACGGGCGAAGAATCAGCGGCAGTCCATGCTCGTCGGATTGCGGCGAGCCGTTTGAACAATGACCGTGTAATCGTACAGAAATTGTTCGACGAAATTGCACCACGTTATACCGAGCGTGCAGGTGGGTACACCCGCATTTACAAACTCGGTAACCGTAAAGGTGACAATGCCGATATGGTTTTGCTCGAACTTGTCGAAGATGAAGAAGCAGACGAATAAGATAGAATCTCGTGCGCTATCGGTCAACATTAGCGTATGATGGCACGGCGTATCAGGGCTTTCAACGACAAGCGCACGGTATCCCAACGATACAGGCAACGGTTGAACATGCGATACAGTCTGTAACACAACAGCAGGTGCATTTGCACGGCGCAGGGCGCACCGACTCAGGTGTTCATGCAACCGGGCAGGTCATTGCATTTGATGTGGACTGGCGCCATGATGATGAAACGTTGTTGCGGGCAATTAATGCCAACTTACCGGATGATATTGCCCTACAAGATATGTGTCAGCAAGAGGGGTTTCATCCCCGTTTTGATGCGAAAGCGCGTCGTTATTGCTACACAATATTCCATACCGCACAACGCCAACCCTTACTTGCCCGTTATGGGTGGTGGGTGAGGCAAGGGTTAGATGTGGAAAAATTGCAACGCACAGCATCACTAATGACCGGGCAACACGATTTTGCAACATTCGGTAATCCGCCGCATGGCAATAATACCGTCCGTGAAATTTTTGAATCATCATGGTCAATAATTGATGAGGCAAATGTCGTCTATTTACGATACGTTGTAGAGGGCACTGCGTTTTTGCATCATATGGTGCGACGCATGGTCGGGATGCAGGTCGATGTTGGCACAGGTCGCATCACAGTAGAAGAATTTAAGCACAAATTTACGCGTGCAGATTTATCGCTGGCGACAACAATGGCACCATCACAAGGATTAGTCCTTGAAAAAGTGCGGTATTCCGATAATGATAACTGAGTTGTTCAACGGTTTCGCAAAATCGCAGACAATTTTGTTTTGTGGACAAATCGAAACCGATTAATTGAGTGAAGGCGGAGCAACACTGCCCGCTGGAGGAAGGAATAGAATGAGACCGAAAACATTTATTACAACACCAAGCGATATTCAACGTCGCTGGTGGATTGTAGACGCAGAAGGACAGACATTGGGGCGACTGGCATCACGCATTGCACCGTATCTGACCGGAAAAAATAAGCCGATCTACACCCCAAATCTGGATACCGGTGATTATGTCATCGTGATCAACTGTGAGAAAATTGCCGTTACCGGTAATCGTCTCGACCTCAAGAAATATTATCGCTACACTGGCTATCATGGTGGTCTGAGAGAGACAACCCTGCGTGAACAGCTTGAAAAACACCCGGATCGTGTTATCACAGCGGCGGTAAAGGGTATGCTTCCCTCAACCGCGTTGGGACGTAACATGCTCAAAAAGCTGAAGGTCTATGTGGGTGAAGAACATCCGCATGGCGCACAGAAGCCGGAAATTCTAGAAATTAAGGGGGAATAGTCCATGTCTGCACAGTATTATGAAGGAATTGGTCGTCGTAAACGTGCAACCGCGCGTGTACGCTTGTTCCCCGGTGGTACCGGAAGTCTCGTCATCAACGATAAAGACGGGCGTGATTATTTGCCCCGTTCCGGTGATGTTGAAATTCTGCTTGAGCCACTGACCCTGATCGGTCAGGAAACAAGTTATGACATCACTGTTCATGTTAACGGTGGTGGTGTGACCGGACAACGCGACGCGATCCTACTTGGAATCGCCCGAGCATTGCTGAAGATTGACCCTGACCTGCGTCCGCGTTTGAAGGAACAACAATTCCTCACGCGTGATGCCCGCGTCAAGGAACGTAAGAAGCCAGGTCTGAAACGTGCGCGTAAAGCACCGACCTACACCAAACGTTAAGCATTCGTTTGTGATCCTTATGATCACGGCAATGCTCTGATTGGTCAAAATGGGCAAGGCGCGTCTTGTGTCTTGCCTTTTTGATTCCTGCGTTGCACCGTAAAATAGGCATCGTTTGTAGTGTTAAACCGTGTGTAGAGGAATGAGGCAAGCATGACATTGACGATTGTGGGCTTGGGTCCCGGCGATATTGATGATCTATCGCGAAAGGCGTGGCGAGTGCTCAAACAAGCCGAGACTGTTTATTTACGCACAGAGCGCCATAACTGCGTTCCCTGCTTGCCACAGTCAAACACAACCTATGAGAGTTTTGATGCGCTCTATGAGGCACATGAGCGCTTTGATGATGTGTATGATGCGATTGTTACTCGCTTGTTAGATGTCGCGCAGAAAGGCGACGTGGTATATGCGGTTCCGGGTGATCCTTTTGTGGGGGAGTCGACCACGCAACGCATTCTTGGACGGGCGCAAGAGGTTGGTGTTTCAGTCGAAATTGTGAACGGGATCAGTTTTATCGAACCAATGTTGCGGGCTGTGGGCATTGATGCGATCTCCGGTTTACAAATTCTTGATGGAATCGACATTGCTCATATGCATCACCCGCCGATTAATCCTGATTATCCG
>DAOTXB010000442.1:0-4963 GCA_034435575.1 Anaerolineae bacterium | reverse complement strand
GGCGCGGGTGATGCCTTTAGCGGCGCGGCGATCTTTGGATTGTTGAACAATGTCCCCGTGGACGAAGCCATGCGCCTCGGAATCACCGCCGCTTCGCTCACCTTACGCAGTGAACACACCGTGCTACGCGGATTAAATCAAGAGATGTTGTACAGCAAATTGCGGACGTAATTGTCACAGGCAAATGCTGTTATCTAATGACGGCGATTATAGGCTTCTGCAACATACGCAACGACGGTATCATCCACCTCATCGGCGGTGGTGAGTTCAATCATATGCGCGATATTGGGCATAGCGCCTAAGCCTTTGGGTTCCTGCAATATGCCCTCATACGCGCTATCGCCCAAATCTAAGCCCAGACGAACATTGCTTTTGTTGATCTTGATACAGCCGATCACACGCTCATTTTCTAGCGAAATATAGGTCTTTGTCGGGATAAATTGCACATCCGTCACGGCATCGGCGATCTGTGTCTGTAAGACATCGTACAGGGGTTTTTGTGCCTCTTTCCCCGCGAATAGCTTACGCATTAGCGAGTCATAATCGAAAACGGGCTTGCCATCATTATTATAGATTCCGGTCAGGATATTGGCTTGCATGTGGTTCAGTCCATGGGTGGATTTGATCCATTTGATGATGCTGTTGGTCTTCGTTTCGCCACTCTGTCCGATCATCTCCATCCATGAATCCAGTGTATGTCCGGTCTGGTCATTGACTGTTGCGATGAATTCCTGTTCAATTTCGCGTGCATTTTTAGCCATTGTGTCATCCTTTCGTCGTTAGTGTCTATCTCAGTAACGAATAACCATTGCCAGAATCGACAGGGGGTTATTTTTTGTGTCGATTTGGTGAAAAATCTAGTCACATAGGTCAAAGGCTATGGATAAGGGTTGATTTTCAGCATTGGGGACAATAAGCAACCAAGCCATCCAAAACATCACAATACATATGACACCATGAGCTTATCACATAGGACCATAAATTTATTTTAAGACCTGACGTTACGCACATCTCAGCATTCTGTTCTTAAAAAACTCACGTTACGATAGATAATCTGGTTATTAAACTCTAGGAGATCATAAGATGACTGTTCCTCGCGCTGAATATCCACGTCCGCAATTCCGCCGTGACAGGTGGTTATGCCTAAATGGTTTCTGGGGTTTTGAGGCTGACTCCGGCGATACAGGATTAGCGCGTGGCTTATTAGAACGTGAGCTGAATGACACTATCACCGTACCTTTCTGCCCGGAGTCTCAGTTGAGTGGTATCGGGGAGTGGGACGTATGCGCCGCAGTCTGGTACCGAAGAGAAGTAACAATTCCACCAGATTGGGTAAATCAACAGATACTGCTACATTTGGGAGCCGTCGATTATGACGCGACGGTATGGGTAGATGGCGAACGGGTTGGGCGGCATCGTGGTGGCTTTACCCCCTTTACACTGAACATTACGGCGTATGTTACACCTGGCAAAACGATCACGCTGGTCATCCGTGCCCGTGATGACAATTGGAGACCCCAACCTCGTGGCAAGCAAGCGCGACAATATGCCCCTCACGAAACCCTATACCCGCGTACTACCGGTATTTGGCAGACGGTCTGGTTGGAGCCAGTGCCACGCACCTACATAGACCGACCTCGTATCACGCCAGATTATGCCAATAAGCAGTTTCAAATGGATATCCCACTGATTGGTCCCCGGCAGGGATTGCGCGTACGGGTTGTCCTTAGCGACGCGCAAGGAGAGATAACTAGGGAAGATACAGTCGCCGATCAGGACTTTACTCCTACCTTGACCCTGCTTATTCCTGCTGACCGTCTGCGCCCGTGGTCTCCAGCAGACCCGCACCTGTACGATCTGCGCTTTGAGTTGGTCAACGATACTGGTGAGACCATCGATCAACTGCACAGTTATGCCGGGTTACGATCCATTACCATTGACGGCAAAGCACTCCGCTTGAACGGTGAGATAATCTTTCAGCGTTTAGTGCTAGATCAAGGGTACTATCCCGACGGGCTAATGACCGCCCCGGACGACAACTCACTACGCTATGATATCGAACTGGCGCAAGCGGCTGGTTTTAATGGGGCACGCCTGCATCAGAAAGTCTTTGAAGAACGATTTCTATTTCATGCGGATCAGTTGGGGTATCTAGTGTGGGGTGAATTTGGTGATTGGGGTGCACAAGATGTGGGTCCGCGTTATGATCATCATCGCCACGCTCCGGAGTTCATCACCCAATGGCTGGAAGCTCTGCATCGTGATTATTCGCACCCTTGCATCATCGGCTGGTGCCCGCTCAATGAGACCTGGCAATCACTGGGTGAAGGCATCCAACAACTTGATGATGTAACACGGGGGATGGTGCTAGCAACACGGGCGACTGACCAGACCCGCCCAATTATTGATGCCAGCGGTGGTAGTCACCGGGAACCGTCTACGGACATCTGGGATGTACACGATTATGAGCAGGACCCGGCGATCTTTTCCACACATTACGCAGGTCTGAGCGATGGTAAGGTCTATGGTGGTTTACCCGACGACGGCAAGGTGCGTTCAGTCCCATATAACGGTCAACCCTATATGGTCAGCGAGTTTGGCGGTATCTGGTGGAATCCAGATGAGACCGATACTGTAGGTTCTTGGGGCTATGGTAAGCACCCCACCGACATCGCGGCGTTCTACATGCGCTTTGCAGGGTTGGTGAACGCCTTGCTGGATAACCCTTTGATCTTCGGTTACTGTTATACTCAGTTAACCGACATCTACCAAGAACAAAACGGCATATACACCTCTGACCGTAAGCCCAAGTTTGACACCAGTCGCTTACGGGCTATCCAAGCCAAGCAAGCCGCCATTGAAGTAGATTAACCGAGTGGGCATCATTTGAGTGCTACAGTGATATAATCCAACCATACCTTATCTATTGGTTAGGTTTTGATTTAGGAGCAAACTTAATGTTTACACTTGGTGGTGAATTAATCGCCCGTGCGTTGAAGGCACAGCATATTGATCGTATGTATACGCTGTGTGGCGGGCACATCCTCCCCATTTATGAAGGCTGTTTGAACAATGACATCAACATTATCGACTTCCGGCATGAGCAAGCGGCGGCACATGCGGCAGATGCTTACGCCCGTTTGACCCATAATGTCGGTGTGGCTTCCGTGACCGCCGGACCGGGTGTGACCGATGCCGTGACCGGAGTCGCCAATGCTTATCAAGCGCGGAGTCCGATGATTCTACTCGGTGGCGCGGCACCACTCAAAACACGCGGGCGCGGTGCGTTGCAAGAAATGCCACAGACCGAGATGTTCAAGACCTTCACCAAAGATAGTTTCACCATCGAACGCACCGAAGACATCCCGGAACGGATGCACCACGCCATCAAAACTGCGCTGAGTGGTCGCCCCGGTCCTGTGTTTGTCGAAGTGCCGTTTGATGTCTTGTTCAACGCCATCGACGACCCCGGCGAGGCTGAACCTGTGAAAATCGCCCCGGTTGAGCCGGACATCAGCGCGATGCAACGTATCTTCGATCTGCTCCGTAACGCGGAAAAACCTTTACTGATCGCGGGTACACAGGTCTATTGGGACAAAGGGTACGATGCACTACGCGAGCTGACCGAGCAAACCGGAATCCCCGTCTACACCAACGGTGGCGGACGTGGCACTTTGCCGATGGATCATCCGAATCTGTTCAAATTATCGCGCAGTAAAGCCCTATATCAAGCCGATGTGGTCATGTTGATCGGCACACCACTTGATTTTCGCCTTAAATATGGTCAAGAGGGCTGGAACGCAGATAGCAAGCTGATTCAGATCGAAAATGATGTGGACGAACTCAACCACAACCGTGAGGCAGATGTCGCCATGATCGCGGATTCGCGCCTTGTGCTAGAAGCGTTGAGCGAGGGCTTACAGGGTGTGCGTTATGACAATTGGCTAAACGAGGTGCGCGGGTTTGAGGATAAGAAGCGTGAAGCGATGGAAGAATGGATGGCATGGGACGACCAACCGATTAATCATTTCCGCTTCGCCGCCGAAATCGAAAACTTTATTGATGAAGATACGATTCTGATCGGCGATGGGGGCGACATCGTCAGCGCCTGTGCGAAGGTCATTAACGTTACGCGCCCCGGTCAATGGTTAGACCCCGGTCCGTTGGGCTGTTTGGGCGTGGGCGCACCATTTGCCGTTGCCGCACAGGATTTATTCCCCGATAAGCGTGTATTGATCCTTAACGGTGATGGCTCATTTGGCTTGAACGGCTTTGAGTTCGACACCGCGATTCGCTTCGGTCTGCCGATTGTAAGCATCGTCGGCAATGACTCCGGTTGGGGGCAAATTCGCGGTCCACAGATTGGCATGGTCACAGAAGAACGCGCTGTCGCCACAGCACTCGCCCCCACCCGCTATGACAAAATCGTGGAAGCGATGGGCGGGCATGGCGAATATGTTGAAGACCCGGCAGAGATTGGTGGCGCGTTGCAACGGGCATTCGCCAGCGGAAAACCGGCGTGCATCAATGTGGCGCTAGACCCGCGTGGTATGTCCAAAACGGGCGCGAGTACCCCTTATGTCACCTAAGATCATCCACACTGAATAGGATTTTTGATCGTGAAATTGAATGCGTTACAATTTTAATCGAATAGAGATTCGAATAAATTGATTAAAAGGGAGTACAACCTGATGCGTTACACACCAAACGGTCCTGTCGGGCATTTTTTTGAAGATATTGAAGTTGGCGACGTACTGATGACGCAGGGGCGCACCATCACTGAAGCCGATATTGTCAACTTTGGAAATGTGATTGGTGACTTCAACCCGCTTCATTTTGATGCGGAATACATGAAAAATAGCATGTTTGGCAAGCGCATCGCCCATGGTATGCTCACTCTCAGCTTCGCCACCGGACTCGGCAATTTGCTCGGCGCGAATTATGGCACAATTCTGGCATTTAA
>DAOTXB010000441.1:0-9863 GCA_034435575.1 Anaerolineae bacterium | reverse complement strand
AACAACTTCCCACTGTTGAAGAACGCCGTCAACCCCGCACAATTGTACTCGTTTGCCAGAAGCACCTTCCGACTGAATTGTAAACTCGATTTGTGCATCATTGGTGTGCAGGGTATCGCCCATCATTGCGTTCCCCGATGAGAGTAATAATGATGCGCCCTGTGGTGACTCCGTGATATACGCATGCCCGGCACGTAGTGAATCGACTAATGCTTGTGGAGAAGGATCGTCTTCACAGTAAATGCAGGTGGTCGGGTGACCGAGCTGTGCCGGGTGCTCGCGTGTGTGGAAATGGCTGTCGCTACCACCGACTGCGACATAATGTTCGCCATTACGTAACTTGTTCTCCCAATAGCTGATGGCATCAGCATTGAAGAATTGCCAGGGTCCGTTCCAGACTTCAATACAATGAAAGCCCGTTACATCAGGAAACTCCCATTCAGGTCCATAGGGTCGCGGATGATTACAGGAAATTAAATAGCCTGCCTGAAGTGCCGTCTCGATGGATTGTTGCATATCATCTTCAGACAGTGCACGGAAATCAATCCAACCTCCTGCTCCCCAGATGTTCCAGTGACCATGATAGGTAGTGACTTCCATACCCGGAATGAGCATCAGCGAGGTATGTATATCGCGCATTTTGATCTGCTGTGTGAGAACATTATGATCGGTGATCGCTAGAAATTCTAATCCTAACGATTCGGCTTTTCTTACCACATCTTGTACTGAACTATCACCATCACTATGATGCGTATGACAGTGTAATTCGCCCCGATACCAGCCCGATTCGTTGGCTTTATTGCTGAGGGTTATAGCACTAAGTTCCAAACGTCGCGGAAAATGTATTGGTTGCACTATTTCACCATATGTAAAGGTGATTGTTACCTCATAATCACACCCTTCATCCGCCACTTTATAAACACCAAGACAGATAAACCAGGTGCCTTGTGATATTGCACCGGGCATGTATCCCGGTGTAGCATTATCAAGCGCGATGTAGAATTGATCGCGTGCACTCCCACTCCATCCACGAAACCCTTCTCCACCAAACTGTTTACCACGCACATCAAAAATGCCAATATCGATTGTATTCCCACCTGTTAGACGTGGATCGCTACCAATAGCATCTGAGTATCGGTAGGAAACATCAATCTGTTCTACATTGCCCGGCACCTCGAAGGGTAATGTTACATAAGATTTGGTTTGCTCTGGTTGAAGTTTGCCTTTGAGTGTAAGCGTTTCCGGTGTACTCATGTAACCAGCTTTTCATCTTCATCATAGAAAAATAGCCGATCAGGGTCGAAATGTAAATAAACCTGCTCAGGTAATTCCGGTGCGACATCTTCAAAAATCCGTATTGACACCAGTTGCTCACCCACATAAGCGATCACTAACGCTTCCCCGCCGAGTGTTTGTGTCACATAGAGTTGTGCTGGAATAGCGTTTGGTGCAGGTTCTGTCAGAATCGTGATATGTTCAGGGCGAATACCAAGCGTTACCTGAGACTTTGTCGCCAGGGTATTCATCAGTGTCGTGTTTTCCAGAGCGATTGTGTAGCTCTCATTGTTGGCATCTATCTCGAGTTTGCCATTGACTACACGGGCGGGAATTAAGTTCATGGGGGGGTTGCCAATGAATGAAGCTACGAAAAGATTAGCCGGCTGACGATAAATTTCTAGCGGTGTACCATCCTGCATAACCTCGCCTGATTGCATAACAATAATGCGATCTGCTAGTGCCATCGCTTCCGCTTGATCGTGTGTCACATAGATAGAGGTAATACCAACTTCGTTCTGTAAATGTTTGAGGAAAGCCCGCGCTTCCAGACGCAACTTTGCATCAAGATTGCTCAACGGCTCATCAAATAGAAATATCTGTGCCTGATGAACCACTGCCCGTGCAACGGCGGCACGTTGTTGTTGACCACCAGAAAGCTGTCCGGGGCGTCTGGCAAGTAGATTACCAATTTGCAAATTTCGGGCCACATTGCCGACTTCGTGTTCAATATCTTGTTTATTCACACCACGCACTTTTAACGGGTAGCCAATATTATCTAGAATTGACATATGTGGATACAGCGCGTAATCCTGAAAGACCATTGCTACATCACGGCTACGTGGAGGCAAAGCAGTCACATCTTTGCCATTAATGGTGATTGAACCGTTATCGGGTGTCTCAAGCCCGCTGATGATCCGCAGGGTCGTTGTCTTACCACAGCCCGAAGGTCCTAGAAACGCGACAAATTCACCATCTTCGATCTCAAGATTTATATTATTGACGGCAACCACATCTTTGAAGGTTTTTCGAATATTTTGTAGTTGAATACGTGCCATTATTTGTCCTTATTTATTGCTTGATGCCACCAAAGAATCGGAAGCCATAACGCCAATTAATCACCAAATAAAGTAACAGAACCGGCAATGTGTATAGTACAGAATAGGCGGATATAAGCCGTAACAAAGGTACACCGCCTTCAGTTTCATAGAAGGTGTAGAAGGTCACCGCCGCCGGTAGCAGATCCGGGTCACGCAATAAAATAAAGGGAATCAGGAATGCACCCCATGCATTAACCAATACCCAGATACCGACGACCATCATACCCGGTCGCATGATAGGAAAGGAGACATCCCTGAATACCTGAAACGGTGACGCGCCACTCACCATTGCGGCTTCTTCATAACTGCGTGGCACACTATCAACAAAGTCTTGCATAATGAAAATTGCGGCGGGGAGTAACCCCCCAATCATGACCATGATCACGCCCAGATGCGTGTCAATAAGCCCCATGTGAAAGATCAGCCGAAAGATCGGCACCATGCTTGCCGTGCCTGTTACTACCGACGAAAACAGGATCAGTACGTAAGTCAAAATCTCCCGTCCTGGAATATTCCCGCGTGATAGACCATAAGCCGCCAGCACAGCAATCATGCTTGTACCGACCATTGTTCCCATACCGATAATTACACTATTTTGTAAGAGACCACGCATTGCCAGATCATTGCTCAACACTTCCCGGAAATTCGCAAGTGACGGATTTTCCGGTATGCTAACCGAAAGTGCCACATCGGAATCAAATGGCGCGAAAATGAACCATAACAATGGGGTGACGAAAAATAGCGCAACAGCAATCACAAAGATCACCAATACAATACGCCAGATTGGGTTCTTAGTTTTCATGCGGCATCCCTTATTGCTCGTCTCCGTGCAATGAATAGATAAACACTTGCCAAAGCCAGGTTAATCAGCATAACAACGACTGCGATGGCGCTTCCTTCACCGAGTTCACCAAATTGAAAGCCGACTTTATAGGTATAAATGGCGATAACGTTGGTTTGGTTAATTGGACCGCCACCCGTGAGCAAAAATGGTGTGAATGTGTTAAATGTCCATAGCGTGATCAAAATTAGATCGGTAAGAATATAACCCGTTAACAAAGGTAGCAAAATATCACGAAACTTTTGCCACGCATTAGCGCCAATCACATCAGCCGTTTCCAAATACGAGGGCGGGATCGAAGCTAATGCAGATGAAAACAACAACATTGAGAAGGCTGTACCACGCCATGTATTGAAAACGATAATACTAATCATGGGTTGGTCAAATAACCAATCCGGCTGTGGCAAACCGACCACCGATAACATATTGTTCAACGTGCCATCTGGATCAAGAAAGGCAAACCAGGCGAAGGCAACCACAACATCAGGGATGATCCAGGCGGCTATTGCCAGTGTGAAAACGGTCTCGCGCAACCAGCCTTTACGATTATGGAACGCGACTGCAATCGATAGACCAAGAATCGCCTGTCCAATGAGCGCTGAGCCAATCACAAATTGGGCAGTCAATAGTAGACTGTGACCCATCTCGCCACGCCGTGTCCACGTATCGAAATCGAAGAGACTACGATAATTCTCCAACCCGACATATTCAGGATTCAGCGCCGATGCACCGACCAATGCCTGATTAGTGAGACTCATCTGAAAAATAGAGAAAAAAGGATAGAGCAAAAATAAAGCGACAAAAACGAATGCCGGTAATATGAATAGCAGGCTCAAACGTCTTGACAAAATTGTTTGTTGCATCGTTAAATCCAGTCTATGAATGACTGTCTATCATATATATGAAAATTAGGGTGAACCGAAGTCCACCCTATTTGATCGAGGTCGTTCAGCAAGAAACGACGTTATGTTTTCTTAGTCGAGCGCAATGCTTGTAACATTATCTTCGCCAACGATAGCGGTTACAGCCTCAGCATAAGCCTCCATTGCTTCCATCGGAGACATTTCACCAGAAACCACCCGTTCAGTCATCAACTGCGCTTCAAAAGATACTTGATTGTATTCTGGCAATTGTGGACGAACAGTTGTGTACTGTAGGACTTCGCTGGCAATACGACTCATGGTTGCATCTCCCGTAACCGGAACATCGGTACGCGCACGAATGCGTGGTTGAATTTCCTGAAGTTCAGCCAATGCTTCTGTACTAAACATGAAGGTCAGGAGATCCCATACAATGTCAGGGTGTTCGGTATTGGGATTAATAACAAAACCGGTACCACCGGAAATTGTTACAAAGTCTTGTCCATTGTATCCCATACCCGGTTCGCGAGCCGGCATTAACGCAAAGTTGACCAACGCTTCACGATTTTCGATACCGTAGTTGCCTACATCGGGATTCATCGGGCTACGCCAGAACCAGTCGCCCTCAACCAGCATAGCAACTTCGCCATTAGCAAAGGCTTCCATAGACAGATCTCGTCCATTTTCAACCAGTTGCCAGCGTTGATTACCAAGCTCGCTGTTGACATATATGGTTTCGTAAAGTTCCAATGTTTGGAGGATAGCTGGACTAGACACAATCCACTTACCTTCTTCAAAGTCGTAGATGTGGTTCCCTGCACCGAGCAACGCCATTAGATAACCCTGCATGGTGGTTGCTTCACCCATCGAGGTACCTGCATCAAGTTGTAGTGCGGTAACATCTTCAAGTTCATTATTGATGATTTCGGCGGCATCGAGAACTTCTTGCCAGCTTGTCGGTTGCCAGTCAGTCGGCAGTCCTGCCTGCTCGAACAGATCAGTACGATACCAAAGCACACGTCCATCAGTACCGCGAGCAATACCGTATAATTCACTTTCAAAGCCAAGAATACCCTGCAAACCTTCGGGAATAGCTTCCCAACCGTCCCAGTCGTTGATTTCGTCCCCAACGACTTCTGTGAGAGGTTGCAATAGACCACCCTCAACAAATTCAGGCAACCAGAAACCGTCAAATGACAGGAGATCGGCACCTTCACCAACACCTAGGTCAAGGACAAACTGTTGCCGGGCATCTTCGCCACTACCGACAAATTCAGGTACATTAACGACGACATTCATACCCGCATCCGCCATCATCTGTTCAAAAGTCGGCTTTACGTAGTCTTGTAGCCAGGTAAGATCTGCACCGGTCGCAACACCGGCAACGGTAATTTCAATTGCATCATCATCCTGCGCGATAGCGTTTGGCGCGATTAGCACCAGAGCCATTATTAGGAAAAACAGAATTCCTTTACGTGATAACATCTTGTTCTCCTTAAAATATATGTATAGATATTCTTTATCGGCACGTCTGCCAAAAAAATAGTTGCAACTTTTGTAAAAAATTATTTTGGTAATGGAGCAGTAGATTCTCTTTCATACAATTTTGTTGGGAGCAACGTTACAATTTCACGGGTGGTTTCTCCTTCCATCAATGTGATCAAACGACGAGCGGCTTCTGCCCCCATTAGCGACGCATCCTGTGCAATAGTTGTCAGTGGGGGTGATTGGAACTGAGCAATATCCAGATTATCAAATCCAATAACTGATATATCGTCTGGATTATTGAGCCCAGCGAGTTCAATCGCCCGTTGAACTTTTAATGCCATCCAGTCATTAACGGCAAAGATGGCAGTCGGTCGCGTCTTCGCTTGTAATTTTTCAATCAGGGGCTGTACCTCGCTATCATCATGGCTCAGATAGGCTTCGTAAGAACTCATCTCGGTATCGGCGCCGATGAGAAAAGGAGGGCGTGGTTCTTCCCCTGACAGACGCAGTGCATCCTGATAGGCACGATAGCGCTCGGATACTGACCATAAATCCATATGTGGACGTGCGACAAAGAGGATGTTTTTGTGCCCAAGATCCAGCAAATGTTTCATTGCCTGCAAGCCACCAGCATAGTTATTACTACTAACGCAAGGGAGTACGACACCGTTCAAAGGGCGATCCATCAATACCAATGGCATATTGATCTCACCGGACGTAAGCATTCGATTCTGGATTGACCCGCGTACCGGAACGAGGATAACGCCACAGGCATTATCGTCCTTTAATTCAGTCAAGAGGCGATTCTCCTCTGCAATATTGCGGTCGGTACTAGCGAAGTGTACATTGTAGTTTGCTTTACGTAAGATTTGCTCCGCGCCACCAAGTAGATTCATCGCAAATGTTCCACGATATTCTGGAATAATAAATCCGACAATGTTACGTTCACTCGGCGCTTCGACAGGTTCTGCAACAAATGTTCCCTTACCAGCGATGCGATAGATGAGACCTTCATCTTGCGCCGATTGCCATGAACGCTGGATCGTTGCCCGGCTGATGTTAAGTGTTTGGACTAGTTCCCATTCGCCGGGGAGTTGGTTGTGCGGTTGCAATTCACCAGTCATAATCTTATGTCGTAATTCATCCAACAATTGGATATGAAGTGGCAAAGAGCTATTTTTAGAAAGTTGAAATTCAATCATATCTTAACCTGTCCGAACATGTTCAGTGTACCATCTTTCGGTTTATGCTACAAATATCTTAATGATCTTCCCCCCGATTTAGGTTC
Organism: Anaerolineae bacterium; assembly: GCA_034435575.1. Taxonomy (GTDB): domain Bacteria; phylum Chloroflexota; class Anaerolineae; order Aggregatilineales; family Phototrophicaceae; genus JAVJSU01. The sequence continues at coordinate 3,011 of DAOTXB010000441.1, read as the reverse complement.
ATCCGCACTTTGTGTGGAATTAGGCTGGAGCAAGTACTCGTAAGCTTAGCAAACCAAATTTAGCACGTCCATACATTTGCCGTTTGATGAACTTGAGACGATTGACTTGTCTTTCAGTTTGTCCATTACTCCATGGTAAAGACAGTGCTGCATAAATGGCATCATAATCCTGACGCAATCCTGTAACAAAGGTTTGGAGTTGATAAATAGCGATGTTATCAGCATCTATTAGCCAGTCATCAAAGGCATGTTAGAGGCGTTGTTTGATCATCGTAATAAAGCGATGAATATATGGATAAACGTGTTGAAGATGTTCATCTTGTAGTAGGTGTTTGAGTAAGATTGTCTCTGCATTAGACAAAGTCTCAGGTGCTCGAACCAGAAGCCATGCGAGTTGCTTGCTCGAGGGAAGCGTATTTGTCATGCTATTTTTTGTAGATGGTGCACTGTTTGCTTTTGTAAGTGGGGTTGTTGGCGCGCGTTATATGCGTTTCAGTTGTAACCACTTCATAACTTGTTTATCAGTTCCTGTATAGCCCTGTGCCACAGAGTTGCAGTCCGTTCTCACAGCCAACTTGGAGTCGCTGGTCGATATAAGGTAAGTAAGGCTCCAAAATACTTTTCTTGGCGCGATGGATTCCGCGCTCAGGAAAGGTTGAGGCATTGAAATACTTGCGTATCGTAGCAGGATGCCGTTGTAATTGCTGGGCAAGTTGTGAAATATTCCACCCCTCTCGTCGCATTTGTTGGACTTGCTCGTAAAACACAATGCGTTCCTCACGCTTCTGATTAGAAGCAATAATTTCACCATTTGTGCGGACAAATGCAGGACGTTGTTGATCTAAATATCGTTGATATGGCTCAGAAATAGGTAGTTGTTTGAGTATGGATATATAAGTTGCCAGATACCGCTCCACCATCTGACGCAAATTGAGCCATAAATGCCAACGATCTGCGACATGAATCGCATTTGGTGCACCTTTGCGAATACCAATGGTGTAATCTGTTGAGCGATCACGAGAGACGATTTCAATCGTTGGATGAACTTGTAACCAGCCTGCTAATGTATTTGGCAAGAGGGCGATGACTTGATGAGTTTCCAGATTAACAATAATCGTTCAATATGTTTTACCACGCTTAAATGCCCAATCGTCGACACCAATGATACGGGCATCCGCTTGAGGAACATGATCTTGTCCAAAACGCCTCAAAATCCGTAATAAGGTGTCGCCACTCACCTGTATTTGTAAGTAGGCAAGTACGCATTGACCGACCTCTGCTCCAATTTCCATACTAATCTGGCGCATAAGTTTTGTGAGTGCACAGGTTCTTCGTGTATAGGTTGGTAACCAGTCTGCCAATGACTCTGCAAATGTTTGTCTGCTGCATGTTGCCTCATGACACCGAAAGCGTTTGGTACTTAGACAAAGACTTACTTGCTGACCGACACTCGCAATTTCTTGTGGATGACGACGATACCAACCGTGAACGGTTGTCGACACGTACCCACAGTTTGGGCAACAGGCTGATGTACTTTTGCTGTCAGCGTGAACTGTTATTTTTAGCTCATCATGGACAACTTCTTGAACTACAAATCTTAGTAGCTCATACGGTAGAATTGTTATGCTCTTTTGCCATTCCTAAGAAGTAAATAGTTCTGTATTTTACGCTTACTAGTCATACTTGAATATAGCATTTCACACAAAGTGTGGATGAACCACTAAACACGGGCAAGATCAGACGACTTACATCGAAAATAATTCTCTTGTTGAATCTTTCCGTTTGTCAGTTTTACTTTTTTCTCCTTTTTCAAGTTATTTTTGCTAAAGTTTAAGTTGTTGGGCAATTTGCGTTAGAATAACTTCCTCGCCTTTCGGGTTAAGATGAACACCATCATCTAGGTATAAATCCGGCGAGGGTGGAATGCCGATACCTATCATAACGTCAACTACTGACACCTTCTTATGTGAGTTGGCAATTGCCTTCAGTGTTTCACCAAACCGTAACAAGTCATTGTTGTTCCAGCGCATACTATGATGAAAACCGGGCGACAAGTGGTTCGCAACCGCCTCAATAACAAGCGTTGGTGTCAACAAAACCAACGTAGCATCTAATTGTGATTGCAATGCTTCTACTACTGTCATCATGTTAGCATGATATTCTTCATGAGAGACAAGCATCTTGGCCGCATTACCGAAGTATTTGGCATCATTCACGCCATAACTCAAGAACACTAGGTCTGGCTTATGCGACAATAAAGCTACGTTATGGCAAAGCTCTAATGCGTGATTAGAGGTATAGCCGCCCACGCCCCAGTTGGTTACATTTATATTTTGTGGTTCCAACAAGTGTCGCAGAATCTCGGCATAGCTAAAGTGATAGGCAGTAATGGAATCGCCCATTATGATGACCTGCTGACTTTGACTTGCAATATTATCCACCAATGCTGCTACCTGTGGATTTTGTAGTAACTGTTCAGCGACTTTTTTGTTTTCTTGTACCAGCGCATTGGTATATGTGATGTAATCCTGCTCCTCAAGACCAAGGATTATTGCAGCAGCTTTTGGGGGGATTGGAATACCCAATTGCGTTGCAATCTTATGCCATTTGCTTTCGATGCTTCGCACTTCTTTGGGAGACAAGTTTGTTTTGACCATCGTTCAATTACTTTCTACTCACAAAGTAAATGGCACAGTACCAGTTTCATCTTGCGGGTATTGCCATTTGTCCATGTATACGGAACCATGTTGAAAGTCATCACCAACGGACTCCAGCAACTCATCTAGCCTTGCATCTAATTGCTGCTGAATAGTGGCATGGGATGGCTTGTTAATCACATTAGTTAACTGGTATGGGTCTTCTTCGTTATCATACAGCAACCAAGGTCCATCTAATGAGCGTACATATGTATAGCGATGTGTCCGCACACCTCGATACTCGCGTCCACCGTCTGCAACGGTAAATTCCCCGAATGGATGATAGCACGCCAAAAGTGCAGCGCCCTCGGCTGG
>DAOTXB010000440.1:0-10568 GCA_034435575.1 Anaerolineae bacterium | reverse complement strand
GTTGGCGGACTGTGAAAAGCAATAAGCTCCACAGTCTCTGCGTGTGGATTGTGCAAACCATGCTCAACTCCAGAAGGGATGACTGAAAATCCACCGGCTGATAGTTGATGATGCTTATTTTGCATAATGAGGACAGGTTGTCCGGCTAGAATATATACGATTTCTGTTTCGGTGAGATGTGTATGAGGTGTAATCTCTGCACCCGCCTCAACAAAAACCCGAATCATACTGGCTGATGGTGTGTGATCCTGTGATACAAGGAGTTGTAACGCAATACCGGGAAAACGAGGGTCTTGCCCCCATTTTACCTCGCTAATATGTGTAATACGCTCAGTCATATAGCGATTCAATTGTTACAGGCATACCATCTTGTGCGGCAGAGCGGTAAGCGGCATCGAGCAACTCAACTGTGTAAAGTCCATTTGGGAAACCAGGGTGCGGATTCGGAGCACCATCAAGTAACATATTAACAAATTGCTCGGTAGATTTTTCTGATGGATAGCCGGGATTGTCTGTTATACGATGCACTTCTGTTCCATCATGCAACCGCATGTAGAATTCACCTTTGATCGCTTCCGCATAGATACGTCCTTTACTGCCATGAAGATGCACTTCAACTAAGCCACCATCGCCTTTACCAATATTGCCAGTGCTACCAACTGTAGCAACCGCGCCATTTGTCATTTTAACGGCAATCGCATCTGCAACATCGACCTTTGCATCAAGGTTGTTCATGAAGGCGGTGACTTTTTCAGCGCGTAATGAAGGGGCAAGGTGAAACATCATTTCAGCGGAGTGGGTGATCTGTAATTGTGCTTGACCGCCACCCGCGACATGGGGATCACCATATGTTTTTGCACCCGGACCCGTGAGTGGATATTGGAATACCTCTGCGTATTTATCCGGGTTTCCGCGTAAAAATTCCACAGTCATTGAGGACATTGAACAAGTCACATACTCAATATCACCAATTGCGCCTTCCTCCATATATTTTTTGGCTTCTTCCATTGTATCGATATAGGGAAAGATGTATCCAATGAGGATTTCGAGATTTTTCTCTTTTGCCAAATCAACAAGGTGTTTGGCTTCTTTGGTATACAAGGTCATAGGTTTTTCCAGCAATAAGTGTAAGTCGCGCTCAAGCACCTCTTTTGCAACTTCATAATGTGCTTGATGTGGCACTGCAACAACTGCGCCCTGAATATCTTTGTGAGCATTTAGGGCATCGCTAAGACTGGAATAGGCGTGGGGAATGTTATATTTTTCGCTTGCGGCTTTAACTGCGCTGAGACTTTTATCGATGAGTACAATTTCAGCTCTATCATTTTTTAGCAAATTCGGTACATGGAACTGTGTTCCCCACCAGCCCATGCCGATTACAGCCAATTTGACCTTAGTCATAAATTTACCTTTCAAGAAGCTGTATTTGTGTATTTAAATAAAAATAGTGCCAATTGTTTGGCTAATTATTGAAAATTGTTATACTTTGTTGAAATGTATCATTTTTAACAAAAAATGTCAAACACTCGCAAAAGGGACTTAAATGGTTTATCAAAAACCAGGAACACTCACCGTGCAGAAAGTGGAAACCGAAGCGATTCGTGTACCACTCGATCAAGTGTACCGTGGCAGTAAGTACAAAATGGAAAACCGTTGCACGATCATCACACGTATCTATACGCATCAGGGTGTGATTGGTGAAGTTTATACCGGTGATACCGATGATGAGCAATCCGTCATTCGCCAAATCATTCACAATGAACTTGCACCAGCAATCGAAGGCATGGACGTTTTCGATATTGAAGGATGCTGGGAGAAGATGAAGCCAGCAACATATGATATTCTGCGTGATCGCAATATGGTCATGCAGGCGATCTCAGCAGTGGATGCGGCATTGTGGGATACCTTTGGTAAAGCATTGGAGATGCCTTTGTATCGGCTGTGGGGTGGGGCGAAGAAGCAATTACCCATTATCGCAATTGGTGGTTACTATGGTCAGACTGATGCAGAACTTGCGCAAGAAATTGAGAATTATCGTGACTATCAGGTGATCGGTATGAAGTTCAAAATTGGCGGTGCGACTCCAGAAAAAGATCTGCATCGACTTCAAATAGCTGTCAAAACCGCAGGTGAGGGTTTTCGTTTTATGGTAGATGCGAATCAAGGCTATGATCTTCATCAGGCGATTAGATTTGTTCGTTTAGCCCAAGATGCAGGTATCGAACTACACTGGTTTGAAGAACCCGTGCGCTGGTACAACGATAGACGCTGGTTGCGGGATATGCGGTTTGCAACTGGTATTCCCATCACCGCAGGGCAGAGCGCTTATACCTTAGACTCCGTCCGTGATTTGATCGTTGAAGGTTCGATTGATTACTGTAATTTTGACGCTTCATGGGCAGGCGGACCAACGATATGGCGCAAAGCGGCGGCAATGGCTTATGCCTTTGGGGTCGATATGGCGCATCACGAAGAAGCGCAAGTTGCGGCGCATTTGCTCGCGTCAATCTCCAATACAAGTTATGTGGAATGTTTCCATAAGAATCGTGATCCAATTTTCTGGCATATTCAAACTGAAGCACCGAATATCAAAGATGGTATTTATACAATTTCTGACCGACCTGGTTTCGGCATTCAATTTGATTCCGATTACATTGCCAAATATCGCGTTTGAGAAAGAGCATTATGGTGAAAATTATTAAGGCTGAGGCTTTTCCACTACGGTATCCAGAGATTATAGATAATAACAACATACGCCATATCGTTGTCGTACGTTTGGAGACCGACACCGGACATGTTGGCTGGGGAGAATGTGTCGCAATTTTCCGCGAGAATGCGGCTGGTGTCACAGCTTTGTTGCGCCATGGCTTACTGGACATTGTACGCGATAGAGACCCACTTAATAATCAGGTATTGTGGGATGAGATGAGAAATCGGGCATGGTGGTATGGGGATGTCGGTGGTATTGCCGGCTTTGCTATCAGTGCAGTTGATATGGCGTTATGGGATTTAAAAGGGAAGATTCTTAATCAACCGCTTTATGTACTACTGGGGGGAAAGCGCCACGAACGGCTTGCCGCCTGCGCTAGCGTTCACCCTAAAGGTAGTACTATTGATGAACTGGCAGAAGAACTGGCGAGTTATATTGAAAAAGGCTATCAGCTTGTAAAAGTAGGTTTTGGGAAGAAAGGTCATGCAAACTTAGGCTTTGATGCAAATAGAGATATTGCATTCGCCAAAGCTGTTCGTACGGCAATTGGCGATGATGCCGGTTTTATAATTGATGTAGGGGCACGTATGCGCTGGGATATTCCCTATGCGGTACGTATGGCAAACGCTTTTCTGGACGCAAAATTGACCTGGCTAGAAGACCCATTTCATCCAGATAATTTGACGGCATACCGTCACTTACGCACAGCCGTGCCAGAGATGCCAATAGCCTTTGGTGAACGGCTGTTTACGCTTGATGCATTTCATCATATTTTAGATGCTGATGTGTGTGATTATATTCTCGCTGATGCTGGGCGTGCGGGAGGTATTACGGGTGTATTGAAGATTGTGGAGCTAGCCGCACAATATAATGTGAAGTTTAATCCCCATACATATAGTTCTGCTATCAATACCGCGGCGGCTATTCATATTGCACTATGTGCTGAAAATCCAACCATATTTGAGCTGATGCCACTGCCGAGTGTGATGCAAGTCGAGCTTGCAACCAATCCGCTTACACATGATGAAGGTTGGGTGACTGCACCGGATTTGCCCGGATTGGGTGTCGAGGTCAATGAAGATGCACTACAAAAGTATCAATTTGACCTATAATCGTGCATCGCCCGGATAGTATTGATCAACGTTATTCGGGTCAATGAATAGTTGTTCGACATAAACAGCGGGAGGAACAGATTCGCCATGTAAAATTCGCTGGGCTAAGTCGGCGAGTTTTTCGCCATATGCCTCTGGACGAAATGCTGTAGAACCGACAACCCGTGTGTTGGGTTTTCTCAATTCAATCCGCATAACGCGATCTCCGCCCTGTCCAACAATCAGAACACTCTCTTCAGCGTTTAGGTGTTGCGCCGCCTGTAATGCACCGATTGATGCATCATCATTGAAGCAAATTACCGCGAATCTCTTGTGTGTACCTACCTGTTGCATCATCGACATGACCACATGCTCACTCACCTGTGAGGTATTGCCACTATCTAATCGGATAATAAGGTTGGGGGGAACTGTATCAAGAATTTGCTGAAATCCATCCAATTGTCCTTTTATACGCATTGCAGGTAAGTTACCCGCGCGTGGGTGTTCAAGCACAACCAGAAAATCAAACTCTCCTTGCCATTCGTCTAGTACAGCTTTACCAAGCGCTTTACCTGCAACCAAACCGACATCGTAGTTATTAACACCGAAAAAAGTCGCACCGACCATCGGGACATCGATAGAGATGATGGGAATATTGGCGGCGTTGAATTTGCTCGCGATGAGATTCCCTACATTTTCGTCAATCTGATATTCGATGAATAAATCAATATTCTGATCAATCAGATTATCAGCAACTGTCAACGCAATTTCAGGGTTGAGCTGGTTATCAGCCACGATAAGCTCTACGTTGTTTATCTTTTGCAGTGCCAGTTCAAGTCCACGCCGTACATCACGCCCAAAGGGCATGTCTTCACTCATATTGGCAAAACCAATGCGATATATTCCGTTTGTTTCGTAGGAAGAATGGGTGGTAACTGTATTCTCATCACAGACGGTTACATGCGTGCCTGATTTTCGAATTGCCTCAATAGTGTCGTTGTTCATGTTTGTATCTGTGACAATGTGATCAACATCATCAAGTGTTATAAAGGGCGTTAAAGCCCCTTTACCAACTTTACTGGAGTCAAATAGGGCGATGCGTTTCTGGCAAGCGGAGAGTATTTGTTTCTTCAATTCTGCGATCTGTAAATCACTTTCAAGAAGTCCAAATTCAGTTGAAAAACCAACGCAGGAGAAAAATGCATTTTGAATATTTAGTGTTTGCAATAGCACATCATTGGCTGCCCCAATAAGTGAATTACCATCCGGTTGTAGCACACTCCCAATTAGGATAACCCGATTTGTAGGATTTGCCGCGAGAATTCGCCCAACTTCCACACCATTTGTCACAATAGTAAGGTTTGTTCGGTCAACGAGATACTGAGCGATATGTAAAACAGTCGTGCTGGAATCAAGTAAGATCACATCACCGCTATCTATCTGACCACTTGCCCATTTCGCTATCCATTGTTTTCGTTCGGCATTGACCTGTGCTTGAGCATGTACCGTTGTGCCATGTGCGACTAGGTGTTTTGGAGCCACCGCGCCACCACGAACACGCCTTAATTGTCCTTGTTCATCAAGCGCTTGTAAATCATTTCTGACCGTACCCTCGGAGACATCTAATGTCTCTGATAGTTCTGTAACGCTCACACTTGTACGTTCTTTTAACAAATCAAGGATACTCTGATGTCTCTCAAACACCGTGGATGGTTTATTCAATGCCATACCCTTCAAAATTTACAACAAAAATATTTATCTATCGTAATGATACCACGATTTACCCAGTAATTTGATAATAGCCATGAAAAATGTTACATTATTTGTTGATTTCAACAAAATACAACAATTAGAGGTTATTAGTATGAAACGAGTTGGCTTCTTATTACAGGTGAAAAAGGAAAAAATCGAAGAATATAAGATGCATCATGAAAATGTGTGGCCAGAAATGCTAGAGGCGTTGCGCCGAACAGGATGGCACAATTACTCACTCTTTTTACGTGATGATGGGTTACTTTTCGGATATTTTGAGGCAGAAGAAAGTTTTGAAGCGTCAAACGAGGGTATGGCAAGCGAAGAAATTAACCTCAAATGGCAGGAATTTATGGGACCATATTTCGAATCTATCGAAGGGCGACCAGATGAAAACATGATTGTTTTAGAAGAGGTCTTTCATACCGATTAAACAATTGGCGTTTATTTGACATTTATTGTTGAATATGTTAAGTTTCGATAAGTTTCAACAATTGCGTATTAAGTAGGCAATTGTCATCGAAATTAATGGATTTTATGCAAACTATTTCTCAGGAGATACAATGAATATTCTTCGTAAGTTTCTGTCAGCATCCCTCGCAACATCTCTTGTACTCAGTTCCTTCATGTTTCTCTTTGCCACGACTGCTGTAACAACAACCCACGCCCAGGACGATGATGAATGTCCGACTGCTCAAGATAGCTATGTGATAGGCTTCGCTAATCTCACAGAAGACATCATCTTTACACAATTGGTTGGCGAAAGTATAGCCGACGCGGCAGAAGAAGCAGGAAACATCGAACTTATCACTGCTGATAATCGTCTCGATGGTGCAACCGCACTCGCCAATGCAGAAAACTTTATTACTCAGGGTGTAGATGGTGTCATCGAATTCCAGACTGATGCGGCATTTGGTAATGTAATTATGAGCCGTTTCCGTTCTGCAGATGTACCGGTGATCGCAATCGATATTCCAATGCCGGGCGCAACATTTTTTGGTGCAGATAACTACTTCGCCGGTGAATTAGCTGGTATCGCCGCGGCAGAGTGGGCAATCGAAAATTGGGATGGTCAGGTCGATTACATACTTGTACTAGAATTACCACAATCTGGACCTATTCCAGAAGCCCGTATGCAAGGTCAAGTTGATGGTGTTCAAAACACGCTGGAAAATCCAGTGCCAGAAGACAACATCTTCTTCCTTGATAGTAAGAACACACAAGAAGATTCTTTTGAGGTAACAACCGACACGCTTGCGAACATTCCAGAAGGTTCAAACGTTGTTGCAGTAAATATCAATGACGGGACTTCATTAGGTGTTATCGCCGCATTTGAAACAGCCGGACGCGAAGACGAAGTTATTGTTGTCGGTCAAGGTGCTGACCCATCAGGGCAGGAAGAAATGATCAAAGACGACAGTCGCTATCTAGGTGCAACCGGTTACTTCCCGGAAACATATGGCGACATTTTGATCCCAACAATGCTTGATTTACTGGAATGCCGTCCAGTTCCCCCATCAGTTTTCCAAGAACATGTATTCATCACTGCAGATAATGTATGTGAATTCTATGCTGAGGACTGGCCAGAATTCTGCTCGGACGATACTGAAACAGAGGAATCAGAAGACGACGAAGGTTAAATATAGCTAAAGTAATTAAGATAAGTGGTGGTCATCATGTACCATCACTTACTTTTATTCCTAATTCCTTAAGTAGCCAAATCAGTGTGCTAACAAATGGAAGATACCATGAATGTCTGAGTACGAATGATGCTCTTAAAAGCGTATTCTACGTATCAGGATGATCTATATTGGTTTAACTATTCGGTCAATACTCATGCTTTCATTAGCACACAATATGCTTGAAAATTATGTCTTATTTCCCTATTCAGTATGCAATAATCGCTGATATGCGTCACATCGGCTCACACATTTCACAGATGTAACGAACTTGCGAAAGGCTTCCTTAGCCTACAATCTTTGCTGGTCTTATGATAAGGACAGTTCAAGATTTTTGTACATCGTTTGCCGGTTTGTCTCATCGCAAACATGGGACTGTTTCCTACCTAACTATTAACACAACCTAACTAGGACTATTTTATGAGTCATGGAGCTTCCTCAAACCACCTCCAACAAAAACCTGCAAATCGTTTTGCACAGCGGATCGATAATAATCTGACCACGATTACTCTCATTGGCAGTTTTATTGTGATTTGCATAATCTTCGCGAGTATGTCCGATAATTTTCTTTCTACGTCCAACTTCAGCAATATTACGAAACAGTTAGCCGTTGTAGGGGTAGTGTCTATCGGAATGACAATTGTTCTAGTATCCGGTGGTGTTGATTTATCTGTTGGCTCAGTAGCCGCGCTGTCCGGTGTCGTCACAAGCCTTTTATGGATCGAAACCGGAATTCCACTCTTTTTCGCCACTATTCTGGGGTTGTTGAGCGGGACGCTTGTCGGGTTTCTCAATGGTTTTATGGTTACAATCTTAAAGATTAATCCACTGATTACCACATTGGGGACATTTTCGATTGTGCGTGGACTTGCCTTTGTTTTGAGCGAAGGACAAACGAATCAACTCAATAATGAAGCATTTCAGTTTTTGGGACGCGGCGAGATTTTTAGCATATCGTTCTCACTCATTGTCATGCTCTTGCTTTATATCGCCTTTGCTGTGATCTTACGCCATACGCAATTTGGGCGAAACCTTTACGCAATTGGTGGTAGTCCTGAGGCAAGCCGTCTAGCAGGCATCGCTGTCACTCGTCACCTTCTCATTTCGTATACTTTATGTGGCACATTAGCCGCCCTCGGTGGGTTGATTATTTCATCTCAGTTAGCGTCTAGTGCTCCTCGTGCGGCAACAGGCTTAGAATTCACGGTGATTACAGCGGTTATTCTGGGTGGAACCAGCTTATCAGGTGGTAAAGGGACATTAATCGGTACATTTGTTGGGGTCATCATTTTACGTACCCTGAGTAATGGGCTAACTATTACGGAAGTCCCATCTTGGTATCAAGATGTTGCAAACGGGGCGGCGCTCATTATTGCTGTCGGTTTTGACCAAATCCGTATACGAATCACGGAGCAGGCATCGCGGAGGGCAAAACAATGACACTCGAACAAACACCACTTTTGGAAATGCGCGACATCAACAAGAGTTTTTTTGGTGTTGATGTCCTTAAAAATGTTTCATTGGATTTATATGCGGGTGAAGTTCTTGCACTCCTCGGAGAAAATGGGGCAGGTAAGTCTACCCTCATTAAAATCCTGAATGGCGATTACCAGAAAGACAGCGGTGAGATTTTCATCGAAGGCGAACTTGTTCATTTTACGCAACCGCGTGATGCTGAACACGTTGGTATCCGTATGATCTATCAAGAATTGCATTATGCGCCAGACTTATCAGTGGCTGAAAGTTTGCTTATTGGGGATCTGCCAAAGCAACTAGGCGGTATTTTTATAGATTGGAACAAAGCACACGAGATTGCGCGTGAGTACTTAAATCTCTTAAGTGTCGAAATTGACCCACGCACTTTGATGCGTGATTTAACCGTTGTTCAGCGTGAAATCATTGAGATCGTCAAAGCACTCTCTAAGAAAGCACGCATTATTGTCATGGACGAACCAACAGCCGCGCTGACCCCACCTGAAGTAAAACAACTTTTTGGAATTGTTGAGAACCTCCGTAAACAGGGGGTCGGTATTATCTATATCTCTCACCGATTAGATGAAATTTTTCATGTTGCCCAACGGGTGTTTGTTCTACGCGATGGTAACCACGTTGGTACAAAGTCGATTGACGAAGTTACCCAGGATAACTTAGTAGAGATGATGGTTGGACGGACGATTGAAGATCGTGTTGTGGCACGCCAAGACGCGTCAGAAGCATCGCTTGGCAATGTCGCTTTGCAGATCACAGATTTTACAAAACTCGGGGCTTTTGAGCAAGTGAACCTTGAAGTTCGTGAAGGTGAAATTGTAGGTTTGTTTGGACTTCTTGGTGCAGGACATGACAAATTGACACGCTGTATTTTCGGTGCAGAGAGGGTTGATAGTGGACTTGTTGAGGTGTTAGGACAGCAAGTCACAATCACCAACCCTCAAGAGGGCAAAGACGCTGGTATCGGGTTTGTGCCTATTGATCGTAAGGTCAACGGACTCGTGCTAGAGATGAGTGTGCGTAAGAACACGACCTTATCTAATTGGTATAATCTCCAAAAATTTGCCTATTTCTTGCAGAGCAAAGAGAAGCGACATACACAGAGGTGGGTTGATGACCTCGGTATTCGTATGGCAGGTGGGATGGAGGTTGAGACACGATTCTTAAGTGGCGGCAATCAGCAAAAAGTCGTATTAGCGCGCTGGTTAGAAGCGAATGTCAAAGTCCTGGTTCTCAATGAACCAACATGGGGCGTTGACGTTGGCGCACGTTCAGATATTTACGATCAATTAGAAACCCTAGCAGAGCAAGGATTAGCCATATTGATGGTTTCATCGGACATACAAGAAGTCCTATCAGTCAGCCATCGCATCCTGACTATGTATGATGGCAAGATCAATGGTGAATTTATGCAAATGGATGCAACTGAAGATAATCTCTTAGAGGTGGCGGCAGGGGTGAAAAATGTCAACTAATTCAACGGTAGCTCCAGAAAAAAGCAAAAATTCACTGACCGCGATTTTTCAATCATCCCTGTTGCGTGAATTGCTCGGACTTATCATCATGCTTGTGGTGATTATGTTTGTTATGTCGCAATTATCTGATGTCTTCTTTACCTCTCGCAATATCAATAATTTGCTCCTGTCGACTGCGACTGTCGGAATCATTGCGGTGTTTACCACGATGCTCATGATAAGCGGTGGTCTTGACCTATCGGTTGCGTCTACTGCCGCGTTAGCCGGTGTTGTGATTGGTGCATTACAAGAATCACTCGGATTACCCGGTGCAGTCGTTGTCGGGTTATTAGCCGCAACCCTTGTGGGATTTGTTAATGGTTTTCTAGTGACA
>DAOTXB010000439.1:0-9541 GCA_034435575.1 Anaerolineae bacterium | reverse complement strand
ATCGACCTGATAGTGCAATAAGTTTGATGGAATTGATTCACCGAGTGCATAGCGATCACGCATGGATTGATTCATCACCTGTGGCGCGCGCCATGTTTGCGGTAAAACTGTCCCGCTTCCATCAACTTCTGCGGTGACGAAAAAGCCCGCTGGAACAGCAACATTCTCAATGTACACTGTGCCACTCAGGGTGGCGAATTGTAGCGCATTATCTTCGGTATAGCTGAGGGCGACTGTTGAGCCGATTTCGACCTGTGCCCCATTTACATTCAAATTGACACGGATGTTATTCGGACCCTGAATATAGACAGTACCCGATGCTCGATCACAGCCTGCTTGCCCTAAACCACCTGTAAAGTAGAAGGCCTGCATGGGAGACATACCCATCGGATCAGGACTTGGCAGATTTTCCGCATGTTCCGGTGCAATCTGTACAATATCCCGGCTTACCCATGCGATACTGCCATCTTCACGCGCAACACGCACCCAGGCGCCATCAGTACTCAACATATCTGCGAAAAGCGCAGTCTGTGCAATAACGCTATCTATCACTAGGCTTTCTAAGGATGGATTGTCGCGCAGATTCGCGTTGAAAAGTGTTGTCATAGGGACGGTTTCGCCAGTGTACATGATGTCTTGTGGCGCAACACGATTTTCTATTGTGGCATCGCCGACCAACATCATCACGACATTTTGACCGGCTGCGGTATTGGGCAAGTTCGCCCGTGTGTTCAACAGCGCAACACCCCAGCGACCCGACTCAACATCTAGCGGTGCGGTGTGGATTGTCTGTAACGAGGCTAATTCGATACGATCAGAGGGATTGCTAAAGGATGATACAACGTTCTCGCTATTAAATGAGGCATCCACCTGTGTGTGTCCATAACAGGCAGAATTGCGGTCGAGGCTATCACAATAATCACCAACTGCTACCAGTGCTTCGTCCACAAAGGCGGGACAAACGTCTGAATCCGATGTTTGTGCTTCCACATAAAATAGTGTTGTGACACTCAATAGTATAAAGACTAAAAATAGTACGCCATAGCGATTCATTAGTGATAATACACTTTCCCGAAGGGTGTATTCGGAAGTTGTTAAATTGAAAGACTTCATATACTCTCTATGTTACGGCATTCCAACAGAAAAATGAAGTGATTTAGGTCAAAAGTTGCCAGTTTATAACAAAAACTTACGGAAAAATTTACTTTCTTAATGTGTTTAACGTTCTCATAATGCATTGGCACACCATTAACCTAATGAGTGTGATTAACATATAGAACCAACCCTATCGTCGGATGATACGAATATGAGGAAAGAAGAAATTAAGGCTTAAACAAAAATGAGATGGTTTTGTCCGTCAAATACCGATGAACATTACCACTCAAAACTTGTATCTTTTTTAGAGGCTTCTTCACGCGCTTTACTGCGTGATTGATGGGCATGGGCGATTGCTTCGTTTTCTTCTGGATTTTCTGGACGAACAGCGACCAGACGGGTGATGTGGTCAACTGTCTCGTTGCACAAAATCTCCCATCCATCAAAATTTTCCGCAAGTTCTTCTTCGTGGAGCAAGAATTTCGCGTTGAATTCTGGCACAAGAGTCAGGTATCCGAGATTATAGCTCTCGTAAATGATGCGTCCACCGGGCTTTACAGTTTCACGAATTGCAGGCAGTGCATCGCGTTTTAAATATCGGAACACACACACAACGTCATAATAGTAACCTTCCAAACGAACATCATCGAGGTCAACCTGTAAAAGGTTGATATTGCGTAAATTGCGGAGCGTCATTTCTACGCGGGCACGGTATAACGCGACCCGACTGATGTCCATAATGTCAGTAATATACCCTTGACTGGCAAGCCATAACCCATTTTGCCCGACACCAGCGGCGAGGTCGAGTGCATGACGTTCTTCATCAGCGGGAACGGCGGGTGTATATTCTAGTAAAATGGGGTCAGGGTCAGGATAGGCTTTGCGTGATGCTTTACGGTGGATATTATCCCAACGTGCCCGATCTTCAGCAGACATTTATTTGCCTCCATATACCGGTAGATAGTCCAATGCATTAGATACAGCCTGCATCGCTTCGGCATCTCCGGGGTAATCTGGTGCGTTCGGGTTACGTTGTTTGCGTCGTTGTAATTGATAGGCATCCCGTAGTGCCACAAAATCCGGCGTGTGCCAGTGTGATGGCAGGGTTAAACCGTTCATAAAAGCGCGGAGACGTTGCCCGCCAACACTGCGCCAATCACCATCAGATTTCAACAACTCACGGGCACCTTCTGTACTGCCGCCAAGTTGACGATTCACCTTTTTCATGAGTTTACCAAACATACGATTGATATGTTTAGGATTGAGGTCTTTTGCCGCATCTTTAAGATCATCTGGCAACACATCCATCGGAAAATCTTTATCATTTGTGGCGGGTTGCGTAGTGGGTTGTATAAGTGACCGTTGAAGCACCTCGACAGTGACCCCGTCACGTAGAAATTGTGTGAGCGCATCTATCGTCACAGGATTGCCCTGCTCAAACACGGTTACACGCGCTGAGTTATCATCAAATTCAGCCGATAGACAGAGGGCGACCTCAGAAATTTGTGACAATAAGGCGCTGTCTACATTACCGATCACCCGCACCCAACCAGAATCGGTGGGCGAAACGAAGAGTTTAACCGATTGATTATACGCCGCACCGGGCATCGTCCCGAAGGGGTCATATAGTGTATAATCAAACGCGGTCAACACCCCGCGCAGATGCTCTGCAACGGCGTTTGGGTCATCGGAGCGCAAATACAAGCTGTGCCACGTTGTCACCAGTTTCATCCTTTTTGGCACTATCGTCCGGTTCTGTATAGGATACCATACTCCCCGAATCTACAAAGCCTAATTCACGGCAGAAGCGTCGCTCATCTTCGCCATCACCACAGGTAAATAACAATTCACACCCCCGCTTAGCGGCAGTCCGCAAAGCGGCATTGTAGAGCGCCTTCACAAGCGCAGGCGTGTGTGATTCTTTCATGATGGCAAGCGTGGTCAAATGTGCGGACTTTTCATGGAAGGTCAAGCGTGCCGCGCCAATCGGGAAGGATTGACGATAGAGCAATAGATCAACCTGATGACCTTCGGTTATCTTCGCAAATTCATGCCCGAGTTTGATCGGTTCAACACCGGTTGTTAACACGTCAAAAAAGGCGTTGCTCCACACATACCACCAGATACCGATGCCCTCCTGGTCAGCGACTTGCTTCACACTGATACTATCCGGTGTAGGTGTTAGTTCCGGCATGGTGTCCGGCTCAAATTTATAGAC
The DNA here is from genome assembly GCA_034435575.1 of Anaerolineae bacterium. Classification (GTDB taxonomy): domain Bacteria; phylum Chloroflexota; class Anaerolineae; order Aggregatilineales; family Phototrophicaceae; genus JAVJSU01. The sequence goes on along the minus strand of DAOTXB010000439.1, from coordinate 6,228 downwards.
CATAATTGCATCTTCGCTCGCCGCGACCAAACCCAATTGGTGCAGACTTTTGGCGAATATTGGCGGGAACAACCCTTCAATATAGTTCACGCGAACAGGGCGATTGTTTGCACGAAGGATTTCCATCCCTTTTTGCACTTCCGGCGCGGGAATCCAGGCGGTATTCTTGCGCGGAGTCACATAATTGAGATGTGGGAGTTCGCTTTTGGGGTGTGTCATGACCTCAACAAACCCGGCTGACTCCTGCTCAGTGCCTAGTCGTAAATGTGCGTCTGCGATATGTGCCTGAACGATACGCAAAACCCGACGTGTTTCTTTGATGTCCGCCTTATCCATTGGTGCTCCAGAAAAATATAACAGTAAACATACGATGTAGCGTATCAGAATTTGCGCGTTATGTCGGTTAGTATCCCGTTTGTATCAGGCTAAACTTATGAAAATGGCGACATTCTAACCAAAAATTCGGAACTTAATTGGTTTGTTTGTCGTCATCACATTAGACTATGAAACGATTACAGGAGGTTTTGAAACACAAATGAACAGTATATTGATGCTACTAAGCGCGATCCCGATAGTGTTGGGCATGTTCCAACAGGGTGATCTCATACAGTATCCGGTTGAGGTCGAAAACGCGGATGTTTTCGCTATGGCAGATGGAAGCATGATTCTGGAAGTATCCGGCACTGAAACACTCAGCTGTGAGCAAGAGATGATTATCACACAGACATATGTTGCGGGTGTGCTGACGATGGAAATTTATGAAGAAGCCACCGCCGCTATTACCTGTATTAACGAGGTGGTTGTCTATAACGAGAGCATCGCATTAGAGATTCCAATGGGCGAAATGTTGGAAACGGTGACCGTTAACGGTGTGGTGGCGACGATTAACGATACTCGCATTATAAGCCCGGATGATGTCTTCAGTTTGCCACAATCAGCTTTCGGTGAGTTGAGTTATGCTGTGATCGACTCGGTAAGTATTGCCAGCGTTGGCGATGATTTAGAACTGACGATTACAGGTGTACAAATGGGCGGGTGTCTTACAGAGCAAGTCGTTGAACAAGATTCTTCTCTGGCAGGCTGGCTACGAGTGAGCATCTATTGTGACCCGCCGATTGAGGCATTGTTATCTTGCTTGCTGGAAATGAATATGTTCGAGATCACAATTCCAGTTGATCCGGCGTTTAACACTGACCCAACAACATCGACATTTGTACCGGGTAATTTGGTCGTGGAAATCAATGACTATATCGCTTACCTCAATGTTGCACCGACGGAAACAGGCACATTCACGCCAACGTTGCAACCTACTGAACGCCAAAATATGTTTGTGGAAACCGTGATGCCTGTCTTGATTGATTCCGATACAGGCGAAAATGGGGTTGTTGATGTGCAGATTGCCGCACAAGCGGTAGATGGTTGTGAGATTCCATTTAATACGCGCCAACTGAGCCGAACAGATCCGTTTGTGTTGCAGGTGTATCGCCCTGCACCGCTAGACGTGCGGGCATGTCCACTGGTGATGATAGTGCACGATTTCACCTATCCGCTGACTTTGCCGGAAACATTAGAAGACGGACAATATGCGCTCAGAGTCAATAATCTGGATACCTTGTTAGAGGTAGGAGAACCGATGCAGACTAATGATCCGAACCGCCCAACACCCATCGCGACAGTGATCGAAACGGTTGAGGTCAATATTATGGAGTCGTCGCCACCACAATTATCTCTGGATATTGTTGGCTATCATCCTGATGGGTGCGATTTCCCTGTGATGGAACAATCCGAGATCGTAGGAGATCAGATTTATGTGAATATTTTCCGCGAAGTCCCTGCGGATACGGTTTGTACGCAAAGTATTGTGCCGTATACGACAACCATCAGCCTCGGGTCGATCTCTCCGGGGACATACGCCCTGTTCGTCAATGACTTCAGCACAGAATTACAGATCGACTAAAACTTAACACGAAAAAAGGCAGAGCCGCAATTCACGGCTCTGCCTTCATGGGTGTTATGTCATCGGTGTGATTTAATAATGTCCGGGGATGCGTAACAATTGTCCCGCATAAATGCGATTCAGGTTAAAGATGCCATTGGCGCGGGCAATATTCCACACATCGACATTAAAGCTACGGGCAATTGCCAACATCGTGTCGCCATATTGCACATGATAATAGCCGTTAACGACCTGACGATTCACGATGACCGGTTGTTGCACTACGGTTGTTTGTTGTTGCACAAGGTTGGTTGTTGTGGATTGAGTGGATAAGCCCCCACCCTGACCAATATCGGCTTGTTCTGTAGCGCCACCCTGCGCCGGTACGGTCAAGACCAAACCGGGACGAATTGCGCTGGCATTGAGCACGTTGGTATTGGTGACTAGTAATGCATCTACGGTGGTGTTATAGGCTAAGGCGATACCGTAAAGCGTGTCCCCCCTCACTACCGTGTAAGTTTCTGTCTCCCCGCTAATCACAGGTGTGCCGCCGGTTGGTGGGATTAAGATGAGTTGCCCACGATCCAGAATACTGTTTTCAGTCAGGTCATTATAGAAGAGGAGTGATTCTAAGGTTACGCCATAGCGTGTGGCGATGGACAAAAGTGTCTCGCCCGGTTGCACCACATGGCTACGAATATTTTCTTCATCCTGTGCGCTGACAGGTGTGAGCATTATCATGCCCATAACCACAATCAATAATACGCTGAGAATCGTCTGTTTTTTGTTCATACACATCCCTCACAAAGACTGTTATTCTTTACTTTGTCGTCCACCTTACCCTGACAATGGATGCCACGATAAAGTATTGAGACTATTATGGCACAACATGACAGCATCTGCCCATTATTTGCCCGCAGAATTTGATGACTAGATTGTGAAAATTAGGGGGAATGTGTGTCTATTTAAAGGGTCATAAGGGACTTAAGATTGTGTTGACACCCCGTTACCGCTGTGTTAGACTTCATGCATATCAGCTATGATTCTAAAAGTACATAGCAAATTTATCATCTCGATGATTCAGAGAGGACGTTAGGCTATCTCTTCCGGCTCAGATTACCGCATAAATAGAAACATACGCGCCCGCGAGGTTCGTTTGATTACGGACGACGGTGGAAATATCGGTGTTGTGCCCATTGGCAAGGCGCTTGATATGGCGGCGGAGCGTGACCTTGATTTGGTCGAAGTTGCGCCCGGTGCAAACCCACCTGTCTGCCGAATTATGGATTTTGGTAAGTTCCAATATGACAAGCAGAAGCGTGAACGTAAAGCACGTAAACAGCAGAAGCAAGTCGAAATTAAAGAAATTCAGCTTGGACCCAAGACCGATGAGCATCATCTTGGTTTTAAGGTGAAGAACGCCCGACGATGGATTGGCGACGGCATGAAAGTGCGGGTACGCATCCGGTTTAGAGGGCGAGAGAACTTACACCCAGAAATTGGACGGGAACGCCTGGAGAAAATCGCAGACGATTTGAGTGATGTTGCTGTTGTTGAGCAAATGCCCAACTTAGAAGGTAATGTCATGGTCATGATCCTAGCGCCTCCATCAGATAAGAAATAACGGAGACTATCTATCGTGGGTAAGAAATTTAAACTCAAAACACACAAAGCGACTGCCAAGCGCTTTCGCATGACAGGCAGTGGCAAGATCGTCCGCACTAAGGGCGGTAAGAGTCACCTTCGCCGTCGTAAAGCGAAACGTTCAAAGCGCCAATTCGATAAAGCCATCGAAGTGACGCATACCGGTGATGTTAAGAAAATCAAGAAACTTGCACCCTATTTGGGTAAATACAAGGCAAATCCACCTTCATAAACGCGCATTTTGCGGGTATGATAGTGCGACAAGTTGAAAGCCACGCCCAGAGTTAATCCTCTGGGTATTTGTTGTCAGGAGAAATTTGACATGCCAAGATCAAGAACAGGCGTTGTTCGCCGTCGTAAACACAAGAAAATTATAAAGATGGTTAAGGGACAATGGGGCACACGCGGGCGTTTGTTCAAGCGTTCTAATGAAGCGATGCTCAAATCCCTATGGTATAACTACCGTGACCGCAAGGTTCGTGCGCGTGAGATGCGTAAACTGTGGATTATCCGCATTAACGCCGCCTCCCGTATGAACGGTCTGAGTTACAGTCGTTTCATCTATGGGCTGAAGCAAGCCGGTGTAGAGTTGGATCGTAAGGTATTGGCAGACATCGCCGTGCGTGATGCGACGACCTTCACCAAACTTGCCGCGATCAGCCAACAGAATCAAAAAAGCTAACACACCCTAAGCCTGTTACACGTTACAACACATAGCACAGCGGAGAGGCGTTGTTATGCGCCTCTTTTTGATTCAATCTCAAAAACCTTGACAGCCCGTATGAAATAGGTAGTAGTTGTATGGTAAGTGATGTAACCACTACCTATGAAAAACTTCGAAATATACTCAGAATGTGCTGACAGGATGCCAATGTTATGTTTAGATAAGGACTATAAGCTATAGCATAGTAAAAATAACCAACTTAGATTTTTGCGGTGCGCCGACACTGTACACTTTTTACAAACCATTCTTTTTGGCGAATGGCGTTTCTCCTAAGTGAATAACGACTAAAAGAGCTGGAACGGGGTCTGGCTCTTTTTAGTACCCAAGTATATTTAGTAGATATGGTCAAAATCAAAACGTTGCATCGCCACTTTGACCACACGCTCCAACACTTTCAACGAAAAGTGCTCACGTCCAACCGCATAATTCGTGTCTGTCATCTGCTTACGCCACGCGTCATCGTCGATCAACCGGCGGGTTTGGGCGAGTATGTCATCATCAAGATCATGCCAGAATTCCACCGCTTGCACACCTTTGGAGCGAATATCCGCCAGATAAGCGGGGTATTGATGCACGATTAGTGGTTTACGGAAATACATTGTCTCTATGAGCGCATTGCCGAAGCCCTCATACACGCTGGGATAAGTGATGAAATGGGCGTGGGGATAAATATCCCACAGGGTATAGACTTTGTGTCCGTCGCGTTCACCACGTTCTGTGCCTACATAATTGCCGATAAACTTATATCGAATACCGGAACGCTCTGCTTCATCGCGCAACCATTCGCCATACCCGCCCGGTTCGTCGCCCTCGTAACCCGTGATAATCAGCACGATCCGATCATCATCGAGCTTGCGGATCAATTCGATGGCTTTTTCGATGGCTTTACGACGAACAATGCGCGTTGGTTGAAGCGCGATCAGATCATCGGCACCGATGCCGAGTTCATCGCGGAAGGTCATCGCGTACTCGTCCGGTGCAGGTGGGGAATTCTCAAAATCAAATACATTTGGTAAATAGAGCGCATCAATCCCGCGCCAACCCTTTAAGCGTCGTTGCATCACGGTGCTGATGACAAGATGCCGAATTGATTTGAGATCGGGCGGGAAGGCTTCGTCCAGAATATCCTGAATATTATTGTTGACGAACCGTTCGCGCTCCCAGTAAAAATCATGATGATGGCAGATGGTACGAATCTGGGTGCGTTTGATGAGATCAGCAATCGCCACACCCAACGAAATGTTCATCGGGATGGTGGAGGCATTTTGCGGGACGATCAGATCAATGTTGTATTCGTCGATAAACCCCTCCAATGATTGCCGGATGGTATCCGCAACAGTGTAAATACGCTGAAAGGTCTTGGGTGCGGGTTCAGGATTTTTGAAGACTTCATCATGGATGAGCTTCGCCACCGGATCATAAAAGTGCATGGACGGCACAAGCCAGCCCGGTTTCGCTTCGGAATCGAGTTCTCCGGCACAATAAAAGCATTCATGCCCCATTTTCTCAAAAACTTTGACCATCTTCGCTGTTTCCAGGCTTACGCCATCCACACCGGCTAAACGTGTCGAGATAAACCCTATGTTCATGATGAATACTCCAGAATAAACCATGCGAGTAGTGCGTTGGGCCACGCGAACCAATGGCGCGATTCCACCGCAAAAGTGTCATTGTTGTAGGCTTCGGGCAGTGCACCGTCCCATTGCGATGCGCGTTTTAGCCGTTCGATCACCGTGTTTTGGCGGTATTCGTCGCCGAGCAATTTAGCGTACAACCATTCTTGCGCGTCGCCAAGTGCCCAGGGTGCGGGTGTGTGGACAGAGCCAAGCGCAAAATCGTAATATCCCCCTTTGTTGGCGGGTGAAAAAGCAAAATCCACCGTCGCGCGCCATACGGGATCATCCACCGAACACATATCCCATAT
>DAOTXB010000438.1:0-12785 GCA_034435575.1 Anaerolineae bacterium | reverse complement strand
AGACTGCGGTTATAATGCCAGATATAGCCAACCATAATTTGAAAGCAGGTACCTTGATGGCTTTGGATGTTATTCGTGCTGAACTAGATCATGTTGATATGATTTTACCGTTGTTTGATGCCTATCGTATATTTTATAAGCAAGACAGTGACCAGCGAAATGGACGGCGGTTTCTTGAGCATCGCATCAAAAGCGGGGAGTCGGTAATTTTCCTTGCTTTAGATGGCGAGGGGGCGGTGGGCTTTACCCAGCTTTACCCGACATTTTCTTCTGTTTCACTAAAATCGCAATGGATACTCAACGATTTGTTCGTCGCGGAAGATGGACGTAATCAAGGGGTTGGGGCGTTGTTGTTGGAACGGGCTAAACGCTTCGCACGGGAAACCGGCGCAAAGGGATTGGTTTTGCAAACACAGATCAACAACACACCGGCACAGGCGCTCTATGAGAAAATGGGCTGGACGCGTGATGATGAGTTTTACGGCTACTATCTCAACATATAGTGCCATCTGGAGATCCCAGCATCAGTATCGCACATGCACGACGCTCTGCGCTTAAAGTGTAGAGGATACGCTATTACTTAATCCAGCGCGTGAGTGTTTCTTGCAATTGGTTGAGTGTTACCGGTTTGGTGATGTAATCGTCCATACCTGCGGCGAGTGCGCGCTCACGATCTCCCTGTAGTGCGTTGGCTGTCAGGGCGATAACCGGCAAATGCGTATCCGTCGCTTTCTCATGTGTTCGTAAGCGTTGTGTCGCTTCATACCCGTCAATATTCGGCATCTGGCAATCCATCAAGACCGCGTCAAAGATTTGATCCGAGTGTTGCAAAATGTCGAGTGCCTCTTCCCCATTACTGGCAGTAGAAACCTGATACCCCAACCGCCGTAATTGCCGTTCTGCAACTAATCGATTGATTTCGTTATCTTCCACCAGCAAAATATTGGGCAGTGGTTTAGAAACATCCTCTAGCACATCGTCAGTGATTTGTCCGGCGCACTTCTCTAAGGTTGTTAACAGGTAATGACGTTTAATCGGCTTGGGGATAAAGCCCATAAAGTGTTTCAGGTCGGGTGGTGCATCAAAGGCAGACATCACCAAGAGATTTAATTCCTCAAAACGCGGGTCTTTACGGATAGTTTCCGCAAGTGTAAATCCGTCTATCTCTGGCATGAAATTGTCGATTACCGCGATGTGGAAGGGTTTATTGTGCCGGTGTGCTTTTATCAAGGTGGGCATCACCTGTGCTGGTTTTGATACAAAGTGATGTTGTAATCCGAGATGATCGAGCTGACGATGTAGAATTTCAATCTGGGTTTGATTATCGTCAACGATCAAGAGGCGCATTTGTGCTAATGTGTCGGAGACTTCAAATGTTTCGGTGTAGGTTTCGTCCACTTCTGTGAGGTCAAACGGGATTGTGATCCAAAAGGTTGACCCCACACCTTCCATACTTTCTACACCCAAGCGCCCCCCCATAAGTTCGACAAGACGCTTGCTAATGGTTAAGCCTAAACCTGTGCCACCAAAGCGCCGTGTGGTCGAACCATCTGCCTGTGTGAACGGTTCAAACAAGCGCTCACGGATTTCAGAACTAATGCCGATGCCGGTGTCATGGATGGCGATATAAACCATGATTTGATCGTCTGTATGGGAGTCCACTATAGAGCGTATTGTGATTTCACCTTCAGCGGTGAATTTAACGGCATTGTCCATCAGATTGGTTAATATTTGACGGAGGCGTAAGGCATCACCGTTGACCAATACGGGCACATCCGGCGCGATTTCGTGCATAATCGGGATCGATTTGCGCCGTGCGGCGACACTATGCGATTCCGCAACATTTTCGATGATGTCATGTAAGTTCATCAACTCTTTCGATAGATGCACGTTGCCAGCCTCGATCTTAGAGAAATCAAGGATGTCGTTGATGATTTGAAGTAAGTGATTGGCTTCATGGCTGACGATGTTGGCAAATTCCTGCTGTTCTTCGTTGAGCTTAGTGTCTAGCAATAGCTCGGTCATGCCAAGAATGCCATTCATCGGCGTGCGGATTTCGTGGCTCATTGTCGCCAGAAACTCAGATTTGAGGCGTGATGCTTCTAATGCCTGATCGCGTGCGGTTTCTAAATTACGCTCGGATTCTACACGTTCAGTTACATCATTCACGATGCCAACAAAATGGCTAACCGCGCCATTTTCGTCCTGCACCGGGGCGATGCTCAATTCATTGAAAAATTGTGTGCCATCTTTACGATAATTTCTTAGAGTAACCGTTACGGGGTGCTGATTTTTGAGCGCATCGCGTACTTCTAAAAGACCGGATTGATCGCGGTCACCGCTTTGTAAAAATCGGCAATTGCGCCCTAACATTTCGTCTAATGTATACCCGGTGATGTCTTCCATCGCCGGATTCATATAGATGAGGGGCATGTCCTCAGCCCGTGCATCGACGATGGTAATACCGGTGGTGCTGAATTCTATTGCCTGCGTGTGTAAATGTAGATCTTGCTCGGCTGTGGTGCGTTCTGTAATGTCAATACTCACACCAATAGCGCCATTCAACACGCCTTCATCATCGTAAAGTGGACTGTAGTAGGTTTCAAAGTTGCGTTCGTTTACCTGTGCGGTGGTATAAAATGTTTCCCCATTTAAGACACGTTGGGCATTAGCCACGATCATTGGTTTGTGTGCATATAAGTCAAAGATAGACTTTCCGATAACCGCATGTTTATCTAAACCGATTGCCTGTAAACTTTTACCATCGGAGAAGGTGAAAATACCATCTTGATCGAACATGAACAGCACAATGGGTATATTCTTCAACACGGCACGGAGTCGCGCATCGCTCTGGCGCAATTTATCCTGAATTTTCTTCTCTGTGGTGACATCATTGACGATATGAATGCCTCCGGTGATGTGATTGTTATCATCCCGTAGAGGCGAACTACTTACACGGAGCCACGCCATCCCCCCGTTTTTGCGTTGAATTCGCATCTCGTGTTGGTGGATTCGGCCGGTGGTCGCTTCTCGTGTACGTTTACGCATCAGTTCACGCTCTGCGGGTAACACCAACACATCGGTTACCCCTTTACCCTCAAGTTCTTTCAGAGTGTAACCCGTCAAATGCACTGTGTAAGGATTGATATAGTTTACACGTCCATCGATGTCGGTCAGGATGATACCTTCGGTCATGTGTTCCAACACGGCACGATGTTGCACGCGTGATTCCCGTAGATTTTCTTCAAGCACCCGGTTGCTCTGGTCAAATTCGCGTAATTTCTTCACACCACCGACCATATGGAAGAGCGCCGCGCCGATAATGGGTAACAACAGCAAAACCGCAATCGTGAGCGAGCCACCTGTCAGTATGATGATGATTGCCGTAATCGTGGCGATCACCGCATAGGTCGCGAGTAGTAAGCTAACACTGATAAATTTTTGTACCGTGCCTTGCATTCGTGTTTGCCTAAGGGTCGATATGTTGGTTGATAGCGCCTAAAAGTTCACTGGAACTCACTGGTTTTGTCAGAAATCCATCAGCACCGGCGTTTTCCGCGGCGATGCGATCTTCGTCTTTTCCGCTGGCTGTTAACATAATAACAGGCAGATTATGAAAGTTCGTTTCCTGGCGTAATTGTTGTAAAAAGCTGATGCCATCCATATCCGGTATGTCTATATCAAGGATGAGCACTGCGATTGAATTTTCCTCTAAAACCTCAAGCCCTTCTGTCGTATTGGTTGCGGCAAATGTATTATACCCGCCATGTGTGACGATATGCCGCAATAAGCGCAGTGTCACCGGATAATCGTCGATTACTAGAATATTTGTCATGGTTGGTGCTCCTCTATAACGCGTATAACGCTCATTAGGATTAGGACATAAAATATACATAGAAATGGCTAATTACAGTGCGTTCCTAAATAGATTTTGTTAACGTCCATAAATTGACATTATCTTGACGTGTGTATGTAAGCTCGTCAACCAATGACTTTATAAGATGTAATCCGTAACCCCGTACCTGTGCCTCCGGTGGTAAGGTGTCCTCTTCTATTTCAGAAGCAAAAGGTACGCCCTTGTCCTGTACCGTGATGATGAGCTTTCCGACATCGTCTATCTGCATCGTCAGCTTCATACGTCCATGCGTTGTATCAGGGTACGCATGGTCAATGATATTGGTGCAAACTTCCTGCACCGCTAATTGCATATTATACAAGTGTGTTTCATCATCGGTGATTGCCCGAATCATAAATTCGGTCACCGCCGCCCCAACAACGTTTAAATATTTATTGTTACACGGTAAGTCCATACGAATTAAATTGTGGTCAGTCATCATTACTTACCCCATTGGCTTTTATGATCACAGAATTTTTAAGACTAAGAGTGTCATATCATCACTTTGTTCGGTTCCGGCGCTGAACATATCGACGGTATCGAAGAGTGTTCTTGCGATGACTTGCGCTGGTTCATGCGCGTGTTTTTCGATGGCTTTTTCCAGTTGATCGTAACCGAACATATTGTCATCAGGGTCGGTTGCCTCGCTAAAACCATCCGTCGCGACAACCAGAATATCGCCGGATTGCAATTTAATTTCCTGATCGGTAAACGCAATGTCTGGCAAAATACCGAGTGGCATATCTTCCGCCTTCATCAGCGTGGCACCGACCTCCGGCGTGTAGTGAATGACAGGTGAATGCCCTGCATTGGCATAGCGTAAGATGCCACTTTCCGGCAGGTAACGCCCGACAAAAACGGTGGTAAAACTGTTGACCTGTGTGTAATCATCATACAGGTCATCGTTGACCATCGCTAATACAGGTGCCGCCTGATTGGTCGCTAATGTTTTGATCCAGGTGCGGAGTACAGTGCGGGTCATCGCCATGAGTAAGGCGGCAGACATGCCTTTACCCGCGACATCGCCCACGCTAATCGTCAGGGGGATGCCTTCTTTATAGGTGAAATCGTAAAAGTCACCACCCACCTGTTTCGCCTGAATGGATGCCGCATAGAGGTCAACATTTTCTACGTCAGGAATAGTTTGTGGGAGTAATTGTGTTTGAATATTGGCGGCGACATCAAGCTCTGCTCGCATACGTGCTTGCGAGAGGGTGTTTTGATAGAGCAGACTTTTTTCGATCTGTACGCTTGCTTCCTCTGCTATTGCCCGCGCTAACTTTAAGCTCGGTGCATTAAAGCTGTCGTCACGGTTAAAAAACCCAAAACAGCCGACAATTTTTTCCCGTGCATAAAGTGGCACGATGATGCCGTTTTTCGCCTGTCCACCACTGCCTTGAAGCTGTGCCCCGCTAATTTCGCGTTTTGTACGCCGGATTTCCTTAAAGTGCTTACGTAGGGCACTATCACTTATCATGGGGTGTGGATGTGTGAGAATCAACATCGGATGCTGTGTGCTAAGTAAAATGCAGACGGCTTCTACGTTGAGAATATGAATCGCTTCTTGTACTAGCACATCAATAATGGTGTTGAGGTCAAGTTCGCCCCGAACAGAACGTGCCAGTTGATACAATGCCAGCATTTGATCCTGTGTTTCGACCAATTCAACCGTCATCGCTTCGAGTTCATTTTCCAATCTGATCATGCGTAAAAGCGCGTTTGCATCGTATTGCAGACGCTCACAGTAGGCATCCACTTCATCTTTTATCATAGGTGAGAGCAGGTCAACATGGAGCACGAACAGAGGTTTGTTGGCTTGTGTAGCAGACACGTGGATATTGGTTAAGGTTGGTGTCGTGCCATTTTGTATGGAATGATTGGGATAGGCGAATAATACCTCATCATTGGGTGAAACCACGCGCAATTGCTGTGCGCCCTGTGCTAGCCAATGATCTGCAAGCTGATCAAGATAGTGTTCGTGTCCTATAAATAGGCTTTGTAAGTTGGTCATGCTTTAAACGCGTTTAGTGCCTCGTCTGTGGTGTCATAAATCTGAATGGCTTTATCTAATCGTGTAAGTTCGAATATGGTACGCACTGTATCCTGTAGGTTAGACAGGTACAAATCGCCATTATTTTGGCGGCAATGTTTCATGCCCTGTACAAGCACCGCCAGCGCACTGGAATCCATAAAATTAACCTGTGTAAGATCGACGATGACCCGCGAGGAACTTTCTATCGCGTCTGTGAGTTTGGCCTTTACAGTATCTGCTTCAAAGGCATCAAAGCGCCCTGCGAGTCTTAGAATTGCGATCCCGTCTTTGTGCAGAATAGTCTGTTCCATGTTATTTGTCCTTAATTGATCGTTATATAGTAAGCGTAACGGAATATTGTTAATAAAGATATTGAGAGTTGGTTGAAGATAGGTTAGAAGACTGTCGATATAGTGACACTTAGTCGCTAAATGGGCAACATATGAAGGGTTTATTGCAGGGTAGTCGCATCAAAATTGAATGATTAATGTGTATCTATCACCTGTGGCGGTTTGAAGATGCCATCGTCTAGCGATATGATAGAAGGTATCTATATGGTATTCATGGGTAACAGTTGAATAATGAACAGTAAATTGTGTATCAAAAAGCTATCAAGCGGGATTTATCCACGAAAATTTGCTTGAATAATAAGTGATTAAACGAATAATCAAAACCCATGTCTGCGTAATGACATGGTTAGAGAAAGCGAAGATAGATGAATAGACAAGATGTAATCGAAAAATTTAGGGATGACCCGACGGTTTCGGTGCTCATCATTGGTGGTGGAATCAACGGAATTGGCACTTTCCGTGATCTTGCCTTGCAGGGTATAGATGTCCTGCTCGTCGAAAAAAATGACTTTGGTTCAGGGGCGAGTGCGGCATCGTCACATATGCTTCATGGTGGGTTGCGCTACTTAGAAAATGGCGAATTTCGTTTAGTGCGCGAGGCGTTACACGAACGGAACAGGATGCTTCATAACGCGCCCCATTATTCTAAGCCATTGCCGACCACAATTCCTATCTTTAGCTGGTTTTCCGGTCTGCTGAACGCGCCATTAAAATTCCTTGATCTGCTCAATACGCCAGGGGAGCGTGGTGCATTGGTGATTAAGTTGGGTTTGACCTTCTATGATTGGTTCACCTATAAAAATCGCGCGATGCCGACGCATAAGTTCCACTCGAAGAAAAAATCGTTGGAGTTGCGCCCACACCTAAACTCGGACATTGTGGCGACGGCGACCTATTATGATGCATGGATGCCATATCCTGAGCGCATTTGTTTGGAGTTAATCCTTGATGCAGAAGCGATGTCTTCTAAAGCGCATGCCGTGAATTATATAAGTGCGGAAAATGGCGAGGGCGATGTCGTTGTGCTACGGGATCATCTTTCCGGCGCAACAGTTGAGGTCAAACCGAAGATTGTTATCAATGCCGCTGGACCATGGATTGACTTTGCCAATGAGAATGTCGGGCATAAGACTCAGTTTATCGGCGGTACTAAAGGCTCGCATGTTATTGTGGATAACCCCACGCTATATGAAGCGACTCGCGGGCATGAGATGTTCTTTGAAAATGATGACGGGCGCATCACACTTTTCTTCCCGCTCAAAGATCGTGTCTTGATCGGCACAACCGATATTCCGATTGATAATCCTGATGATGCTATCTGTACCGACGAGGAAATTGATTACATGCTGACACTGGTGCGTAAGGTGTTCCCGTCGATTGATGTGACGCGTGAGCAGATAGTATTCACATTTTCCGGTGTGCGCCCCTTACCGGCAAGTGATGCGAACTCACCCGGACAGATTAGCCGTGACCATAGCATTCGTGTGATTGAGCGTGGCAATGGCGTGAACTTTCCGATTTTTGCGCTGATTGGCGGTAAGTGGACGACGTTCCGTGCCTTCGCAGAGCAAACGACTGATAAGGTGCTGAATCGCATCGGTAAACATCGCCGGGACTCTACCGCAAATCTTGCAATAGGTGGCGGGAAGGATTACCCGAAAACGGTCAATGGACGTGTGGATTGGATTGAACGTGTGAGCCAACAGACAGGCATTGACCGGAGTCGTATCTCTACCTTGTTTGATCGTTATGGCACCCGTGCAGAGGCGATTGCGTTGTATATGGCAGATGGTGACGACACTCTCCTGACTCATGTGCCGGATGACTACAGTCAACGTGAGATTGAATTTATCGTCACGCAAGAGAAGGTCGAACATCTTGATGATTTCTTGTTGCGTCGATCTTTATTAGCGATGCTCGGTAAAGTCACCGGTACGGGTCTGTCTGAAATTGGTGACGTTGTAGGTTCAGCGTTGGGGTGGTCACCAAGCAAAGTTCAAGAAGAAATCACTCGCACTGTTGATGTGTTGGATGCACATCATCGGGTGACATTGGATGTGCTGGAAAAACAAGTCGGCGATTAATTCATAGGTAGTGAACAATCCTCCAATAAATAGTTAGCGACATCTAAAAGGTGCGGGCGATTTGTACATTGTCCGCACCTTTTTGGATTCCCACAACTTGATGAAGTTTATATGACACGCAAAAAAGTTTGAAATTAGTTGGATTAGCTGTTGAATTTGGTTTTGTAAAAAATCTTAAGTCTTTAATCGCTTGACAGGCTTTATGATGTGTTATGTAACAAGAATTAATTCAAAATTTATTGTAAATTGATACACACACGTCGGTTTTAAGCAAGGAATAGACACCTATGTCATTACACTCGCAAAAAAGACAGGTCGGGTTGTTTTCAGTCCGAAACCAACTCACACTCCTCATCATACTCATTGTTGTGGTTCCCCTATTGGTGATCTCATATGTCAATCTTAATCAGCAAAGAAGCCAATTAAATGCTGAACTCAATCAGGAATTTAGTGTATTGGCGGAAGCCGATAAAAACCTGGTTGCGACAAGAATGGAAGCCGAGCTGAGAACACTCAACACACTGGCACAATTTGACAGTGTAGTTTCTTTTGTGGAAGCCAGTAATGCCCAGCGCGAAGGCACACCACAGCAAATCTTGGCGGATATTGCCGCACTTGATGAAACGTGGCAAAACACAACAGACGATAACCTTGCAGAAATTCGTGCTGTACTGAACGCCGGGATCGTGGGCGAATTTTCCGCATTTCTTGCGCGTGAGACGAACCATGTGGAGCTTTTTGTCACGGATGTTTATGGCGCAGTAATTGCTTCTACCAATCGCACCTCAGATTATTATCAGGCGGACGAAGGCTGGTGGCAAGCGGCATGGAATAACGGTTCTGGCGCGGAATTTATTAATTCACAGCCAGAGTTTGATGATAGCGTCGGCGAAGATTTGCTACAGGTGTCTGTCCCAATCACCAATAATAATGGGGAGACTATCGGCGTGTTACGCTCCAATTTGCGAGCGACTGTGTTCACCAACATTTTAGGCGAATCATCATTTGCTAATACCGGTCATGTGCAAATTCTCACGTCCGAGGGTGTTTCGATTGTTTCATCACGCTCTGAAAGCGACCTGTTGACATTGCCTAATATTGTTGCAATAAGTCAAGCCAGTGCTTCAGATTCTGGGTCTTTATTTGAGACAACCAACACCAATGGTACAGGATTAATAGTGCTTTCCACTCCACTCACCAGTTTTGATGGGCGTGATGCCATTAATAATCTGGGATGGTATGTGGTGGTGGTGCAAGATCAATCAGAAGCCTTTGGACCGATCAATGAAGCTATCACACGTTCGATCACATTTGCGATTTTGGCGATTGTTGTCAGCGCGGTTGCCGGTTTCCTCTTTTCCCGTTTCCTGACCAATCCGCTACAAACGCTGACGGAAGCGGCACAGGATATTGGTGACAATCAAAATTGGTCACGGCGCGTACAGATTGATGCGAATAATGAGTTTGGTTTGTTGGGTAATACGTTCAACACAATGACCGAACAAATTCAAGATATTTTCGACACATTGGAAGAGCGTGTGCAATCCCGTACCAAAGACCTTGAAACCTCCGCAGAAATCGCATCTGCCGCGAATCAGGTCCGCGAAACTGGCGATTTGTTGAGCTTAACGGTGAACCTCATCCGTGATCGCTTCGACCTGTATTATGTGCAGGTCTATTTGCTCGATTTTGATAAAACCCATGCCGTGCTTAAAGATGGTACCGGGTTTGTTGGTCGTAAATTGCTCGGTAGAAATCACCGGTTGCCGTTGGATGGTAAATCGATTGTGGCGAACGCTTATCGCCAGAGCACGCCACAGGTGGTGCCGGATACACAGGCAGATTCAAACTTCTTGCCGAATGATTTACTGCCCAATACCCGGACTGAGGTAGCGATCCCGCTTCGCTTACAGGATGAGATTATCGGTGTGTTGGATATGCAACACAGTGTGCCAAACTTCTTTGACGAAGGCGCGATCCAGCTATTCCAATCAATGGCAGATCAACTGGCGGTTATCTTCGAAAACGTGAACCTGTTCCAGGCGACTGAACGCCGTGCGGCAGAACTAGAAACAGTGGCACAGGTAAGTTCTACAGCCGCTACCATTCTTGATAGTGATAAGATGCTCCGCGAAGTGGTGACCCTGACGCGTGACAGCTTTGGTTTGTACCATTCGCATGTTTATTTGCTCAGTGATGATGGTTCAACACTAAACTTGACTGCTGGTGCGGGTGAACCGGGAATGATTATGATGGAACGCGGTCACAGCATTCCTTTTGATCGCGAGCATTCGCTAGTAGCGCGTGCCGCCCGTGAGCGTGCAGGTGTGATTGTGAATAACACGGCAAATGACCCGGACTTCCTGCCCAATGAATTACTGCCAGAAACCCGCTCAGAAATGGCAATTCCGATGGTTGTGGGTGAGAAACTGGTAGGTGTTCTGGATGTACAGTCCACTGAGGTTGATCGCTTCGCGATTGAGGATGTCCGTGTTATGACGACACTTGCTTCTCAGGTTGCTGTCGCGGTTGAAAATGCGCGTGCTTTCGCGGATGTAGAAGAAGCTCGTGCAGAAGTACAACGTGTGTTTAGCACATCTATCGATATGCTCGGTTCAGCAAACTTTGAGGGTTACTTTACAACACTTAATGAAGCCTGGGTCCGTACACTGGGTTGGTCACGCGAAGAATTGATGGCAGAACCATTTGTGTCTTTCGTCCATCCAGATGATGTTGAAGCCACAAATAACGAAGCCGCGAAATTGTTTAGCGGTTCAGAAACAATCACATTTGAGAATCGTTATCTGGCAAAAAATGGTGAATATCACTGGATTTCATGGAACAGCGTCGCAGATATTGCAAACGAACTCGTTCACTTTGTTGCCCGCGATATTACACACACTAAGCACGCGCAAGCTGAGATGCAACGACGTGATCGGCGTTTCAACGCGATTGCAACAACGATGCCTGGCGCTATTTTCCAGTTCTTCTCAGACGAAGACGGCTGGCATGTGCCGTTTATGTCTAGTGGTATTGAAGCCATTTGCGGTGTACCGGCGAGCGAAATCCAGAAAGACATTAACACGTTTGTAGCGACATTCCATCCTGATGACATTCCTGCTTATGTGGCATCTGTAGAAACTGTTCTAGAAACGCTAGATCCCTGGTTCTATGAAGGTCGTTTAATCAATAAGAAAACAGGTGAAACACACTGGTGGCAAGGACGTTCACAACCATACCGTGATGAAGAAACCGGTAACTTCACATTTAACGGTGTGGTACTTGATGTTACAGCGAATAAGATGGCTGAAACAGAAATCCAGAAGCGTGCGAATGAAATGGAAGTGGTGGCGCAGGTCAGTGCAGAAGTTTCCAGCGTGCTTGATGTCGATGAACTACTGTGGGATGTATCTTTACTTACTCGTGATAGCTTTAATCTGTATCACGCACACATCTACCTATTGAACGACGTAGAGGACACGTTAGTACTGACAGCAGGTGCTGGTGATGCGGGCAAAGCGATGGTCGCTGAGCATCGTATCATTCCATTTGATGCACAAAAGTCAATTGTGGCACGCGCCGCTCGTGAACGTCAGGGTGTTATCGTGAACGATGTGACAGCGAACCCGGACTTCCTGCCGCATCCCATGTTGCCGGAAACCAAGTCCGAAATGGCGATTCCGATGGTTGTGGGTAATAAACTGGTCGGTGTGCTTGATGTGCAAGCGAACATCACAGATCGCTTTACTGATGAAGATGTGAGAATTAAAACCACACTCGCCTCTCAGATCGCCGTTGGTGTTGAGAATGCGCGTGCCTTTGCGTATGTTGAGCAAGCACAGAAAGAAGCTCAAGACTTGCAGGATGCAGTGGATCAATCCGCGATTGTGGCGATCACCAATGTGCGTGGTGAAATAACCTATGTGAATGACAAATTCTGCGAAATTTCTAAGTGGTCACGCGAGGAATTAATCGGTCAAGATCACCGTATCATCAATTCCGGTTATCACTCTGAAGACTTTATCAAGAATGTGTGGGTAACCATTGCCAACGGGCGCGTGTGGCAGGGGGAGTTCCAGAATAAGGCGAAGGATGGTTCAATCTATTGGGTAGATACCACGATCGTGCCGTTCATGAATGACTCTGGTAAGCCGTATCAATATGTAGCTATCCGTTACGACATCACTAATCTTAAGCTTCAGGAAGCAGAAATCCAGAAGCGCGCGAATGAAATGGAAGTAGTGGCGAAGGTTAGTGCCGAGGCGACTACTGTGCTGGATGTGGATCGTCTGCTGTGGGATGTAACCCAACTCACACGCGACAGTTTCAATCTGTATCACGCCCATGTTTACCTGTTGAACCGTGCTGGTGACCTGTTGGAACTGGTCGCAGGGGCTGGCGAAGCGGGTAAGAAGATGGTCGCG
>DAOTXB010000437.1:0-2954 GCA_034435575.1 Anaerolineae bacterium | reverse complement strand
CCGGTTTCCATATCAATCGCTTTTACAGCAATAATGTCTGTAAACCAGTTCCATTCTCCGCTCGGTCCACCGGGCCAGAT
Organism: Anaerolineae bacterium; assembly: GCA_034435575.1. GTDB lineage: Bacteria > Chloroflexota > Anaerolineae > Aggregatilineales > Phototrophicaceae > JAVJSU01. The sequence continues at coordinate 2,874 of DAOTXB010000437.1, read as the reverse complement.
AAAGACCTGTAAATTATCGATACCGTCAATGAGTGCTAGCGTTTCGGGGTCTGCAAGGAATTGTGTGTGTGAACCACCTTCTTCATAGGGTAAACAACGTGCGTAACCTTCTGCTGGAAAACGCGCTTTTGGGACAAGCCCCTCACGGTCATAAAGCACGTTGACTTTACGACTTAGTGGTGCTGTGAGCAGATTACCTTCTCGTTGCCAGTTGGTTACGGGCAATCCCGCATAGATAACAGGGATTTCATCAGCATAATTTTGGTAGGTAACCGTAAATCCCTCGGACGGGTTATCCTCAGCAGTAAATGTAATTGGTGTGTCTAGAAAATAATCACCGCCACGTAAATATACAGCGACATCATCCGCTAAATCCTTTGAGATAATATCTCGTACAGCCTGTTGTGCCCGTTTAAGTGTTTTAAATGGACCATCAGTTTGATCGGGGCTGACATCTGCAAATTGTCCTGTCCACTCATCATTACCCTGTTTAGAAACAAAAAATTCACTCATTATTTGACCCTTTGGTCAGACCAATATATAATCATATTGTACTTTCTATCGTTTAAGTGTCAAGCGATCAAGTTAGTTTTTATTGACTTCTATTTTTTGTAAGCAGAGTCTGAAAGGGAGCACATGAGCACGGAGCTACCAAAACCTGACCTTCAATTACCGTTAGTCGGCGCAGAATTTGAACGTCCAAACCCGGAATTGATAGAGCGTTTACAACCAGTGAGCAGTGCAACGGCAACCGCAAGATTACATAAACTTGGTATCAAACATACCTTTATGCAAGGTCCTATTGCGCGTCAGTCAGGTAAAAAAGTCATTGGTGTAGCACTGACATTACAGTTTATGCCACAACGCGAAGATATTGTTTCTGGCATTGAGCAAGAATATGTCGAAAAAGACAGTGCGCTCTGGGCTGTAATGGAAGAAGTACAAGCGGGTGATGTATTAGTTATTCAAGCAGATAGTGACCCTTACACCGGCTGTTTAGGAGAAATGCTCATCACATATTTCAAGGGGCGCGGTGGTCAGGGGATTGTCGTTGATGGCTATATTCGTGATTGGCCCCGTGTAAAAGATATTGGTGTTCCTATGTGGACATTGGGCAATACACCGCATTATGCTTCACAGAATCGTCTGTATCCATGGGCATATCGCGTGCCAATCGCGTGCTGTAAAGTGCTGGTTCTACCCGGTGATATTGTGATTGCAGACGAAGATGGCGCGGTCTTGATCCCTGCAAAAGTTGCCCCACTTTTGATCGATGATGCTAAAGCACATGAGGATTGGGAGGTGTTCAGCCGGATGCGCCTGGCAGAAGGTGGAGAACTGAAAAAATACTATCCACTTAGTGAAGAAGGCGAACGCGAATACCAGGAATGGCAACAAAAAAACGGTATAGACCCGCGCTAATTTCCGACACTACCTATTGTTAATATTTGACACTTTGTGAGATATAGGTAGAATTATTGTATATTTGGTCAGACCAAATTACCTAAATAGTCTGATAGATAAGTATATGTCTTTACAACAGGAGGCAAGGAGGCTAGAGATACAGATAAACAAAACCAAAATCGTAAATCCCAAAAAACCATTTAGATTTTGAGGAGATTAGATAATGCAAAGTAAGTCTTATAGGTTTTTACTGCTTGTCGCGTGTGTTGCCATCATGCTAACGGGTGTTTCCATCACCGGTATGGCACAGGATAGCAACTCAGAGTGCGAAATGGACTGGAACCCAACATTCCCTGAATTTGATGCTTATGATCCACCCATTCAAATTGATACCCCCTTCCCCGGTGCTGTTACATTCATCGGTGATGATGATTTCACCGATAACCCGATGTACAACCGTGTTGTGGAACAATTAGGCATTGAATACACGATAGCGTGGCAAAGTGATGATAATACCCAGCTACAAAACGCAATTGCTAGCGGTAACTTGCCGGAAATGTTTGCGGCAGGGGGTACCGGTGGCGATGCCATCGCACAACTTGGTCTGTTGATCGACAATGGCGCAGTTGCTGACATCACTGACATCTGGGAAGAAGAAGCAAGCGCGTTAACACAGGAGCTTAAAGGGTATCCTGATGCTGATATGTGGGTGAGTATGACCCGTGATGATCGTATCTACGGTATTGCGTTCACCTATGGTCCTGCCTATAACATCGATAATCTCGGCTTCATCCGTCAGGATTGGTTAGATCAACTTGGTCTGCCGATGCCGACAACGATTGAAGAATTAGAGACAACGATGCAAGCCTTTGTAGATGCTGGTTTATCTACTTACGGTGTCAACGCGAACCGTGCGCTCGTCACATGGTATATGAGCCTTGACCACATCTTTGGCGCATTCGGGTCTATGCCACGTACATGGATCGAAACCGAAGACGGCACACTGGAATATGGCAGTATTCAACCAGAAAACCGTGATGCATTAGAAGTATTGGCGCGTTGGTATGATGACGGGTTGATCGATCCTGATTTCTTCACCTATGGACAGGGTGACTCTGCCTCATTAGTGCTCTCTGAAGATGTTGGTGTGTGGTTTGCACCGTGGTGGGGCGCGGGTGTTGTCGGTCAATTGACCGATGCTGTCGAGGGCGCAGAGGTTTCACTCTTACCGCCGATTACCGGTCCCGATGGCGATAGCGGGCGCAAAGGTTCCGCAACAACGGGTGCATCAGTCATGTTCCGTGCTAATGCGGACGAAAATGTTATCCGTGCCGCCATCCGTCAATTAAATTGGCAGATCGAAATGCACCATAATTGGGAAGAATATCAGCAATATGGTGAATGGCGCAACAGCCATGCCTTTGTAGAAGGTTACGAATGGATCTTCGACGAAGAGTGCAATGTTGTTGC
>DAOTXB010000436.1:0-11683 GCA_034435575.1 Anaerolineae bacterium | reverse complement strand
CCCAGCCAATTTACTGACGGTAGTCCAAAACTCGTCAACACATAGTTCAGGATGCCTGCTTGCGGGTCCAGAATGGTGATCCAGATGACAGAAACAGCGACCCATGAGGAGATGACGGGCATAAAGAAGAGCGTGCGGAAGAAATAAGTACCCCGCAGTCTCTGATTCATCACCACCGCCACCCCGAGGCTAATCGCCATGCCTAACGGCACTGAGAGCAACGTATAATACGCTGAATTTTCCATCGCGTTCCAGAAGCGACGATCTCCCATCATAAATTCGTAATTGTCCAGACCGACCCAGGGTGCATTGTAAATATTGGTGCCACGCCAGTCTGTAAACGAGAGAAAGAGGCTAAAGCCGAGGGGGATGAATAAAAACAAAATAATATGTGCGAGCGAAGGAAGAATAAAAAGGTACCCCATGCGCTCATTTGTACTTGACCAAAATTTCTGCCAGAAGGTTTTTTTCGGTTTCACACCAACGGCGGGAACATGCGTTTTGGAAGCCATACATGATGCTCCTTTTCATACTGTTTCAAAAAAAGAGAACCGCCCTTTTCAGTGGGCGATTCTCCAATATCTGTTGTCTATTTAGTTATTCGCACGTTCCAATTCACGTTCAATTTCTTCAACTGCGATTTCAACTTCTTCTTCGATGTCACCACCGGCGAGGATGTTTTCCATCATCAGGTTGATCGGTTCTTCGATGATGACCGCCCATCCAGCAAAACGTGTCGAATAGTCTGGACGACCATCCGCAAGCGCGGCAACAAAGCGTTCGCTAATTTCGGGGTATTCTGATACCTCGACTGCGGCACTAGCGGCTTCGACATTTGCGGAAATCTCCAGACCAGAAATCACTTTACTGTTCTGGAATTCGACATCCGTCAAGCCTTCGAGCAAACGGCAGGCGGCTTCCAGTTGATCTGGTTCATCAGCAAGGTCTGCATTCAGCACCCAACCGGATTCATAGATCACGGTTGCGCCTTCAGCGTTGCGTGGGTTGGCGACGATGGATACACGCTCTTCTGTATAGCTTTCATTGTTCCGCAAGCCGACCATTTCCCAGTGACCACGCGGGAACATCGCCACTTCACCCTCTAAGAAGGCGGTGAGGAAACCAAATTGTTGGTTTAATTGATCCAGCGCGGACGGTGTTGGTGCAACACCATATTCAACAACGAGATCACGCAAGAACGTAATGGCTTCAATCGTTTCCGGCGAATTCAGATAACCGTCAACGGTACTACCATCCGGTGCGATGACATCCCCGCCATTTTGCCAGACCCAGTAAATCCATTCAAACAGGAAGCTACGCACACGGAAGCCATATTGAACGATATTTTCTTCGTCAAAATCGGCATCAAGGCGGTTGCGTCCTTCACTGTCGAGTGTGAGCTGTTGTGCGGTGAGCAAAAAGTCGTCCCAAGTCCAATCCATATTCGGCTCATCAACACCAGCAGTCTCGAAAGTTTCTGGATTGTAGTACATCACCATTGGTGTACCGCCATCTGGCAATCCCCAGAGAGCGTCCCCTTGTTGATGAATGGAAAGGAAGTTCGGGTCAAAGCGATCCAAGGTCAATTCCGGCACAATTTCGAGACAGACACTGACATCAAGAATACCTTCAGCCGCCACAAGGTTCGGGATATTACCAGAACCCTGATACCAGACATCAGGTGCTGTCCCAGCCGCTAAATCAATAATAATTTGCGTGTCGAATTCGGGTGGTGGTTCAATCGCATTGATTGAAATTGATGGATTTGCTTCTTCAAAGTTTGCAATAAATTCTTGGCGCGTAATATCAAGTGGTGTGCCCACTTCATCCGGTGGAACTGTCAGACCGATGACATCAATTGTTAAATCATCATCCTGAGCACCAATGACAAACGCACTCATGACAATGAGCATCAGACCTAACAACCGTCCTACTTGCGAAGCTCTTTTGCCTAACATGTATTTCCCTTTCATATTAAGTATTTTAAAGGGTTCCGCTATGGTAAGCAGAACATTGACTTAAGCAATAGATTAGTTTGTCTATACTAATCTATAACAAAGAGGATTACACTTCTCGTGCATTGCCCTCTATACGTTCGTAATTGTACAGCCAATTCAACAAATTGTACATACCAATTAATGCCAATATTATGGGTAATATAAACATAACAGGTGCGATAACAATGATGGATGGCACGCCAAAAATGAAGAATAATATAGCGTACATAACGATATTTAACGGATCAGCAAGGGCAGTAAAGATTGAGAGCTTGAGCGCCCGTAAACCATTTTTCTCTAAAATAAGGTAGGGAATGAAGTGAAACAGCATCGCAAGGCATAACAGTGTGATAGCAACTGAGATCACGATACCAATAAATAGCTCTTGCCCCATAAAATATAGCACCGCCCCACCGCCAAGCGAGAAAACGACCATCATGAGGAGTGCCCAAACATAACTCAGCCAGAAATAGGTCTTCATACCCTGAATATACTGCGCGAGCGACGGTTCACGATCATGATAACTGTGCCACGCAACTTCATATAAGGCGACGGTTGCCGGTGGTAATAAAATTCCGGTAAGGCTTAAGACAAACCAAAGCAGATTGATTGCAGAATAGTTGAACAACCAATCGCGCATATCTACCATCACCAATAACAACGGACGAAATTGCCAGGGCGCTCCTTTTGCAAATTCTGGTAATTCATGCGGGTTTTCTGCCATAGATCATCCTTGTTGCTGTATAAGTATGGCATTGAGTTTAGGCGAAAGTGGCGATACTTTCAAAGACCTATAACGTTCTCAATTTTAGGGTGATCTCAGGAGGTTTATCATTTTGGAAAGCAAATACGTACCGAGTACATTATGCTTCACTCCCTGCGCTTGATCGCCTTGCCCGCCGAATAATCGTAAGGTAGTACCTATCAAATGCCCCCCACCAATTTTCATGTCGATAACCAGATCAGTTGCGGTGAAGTGACGCGTATGCAGACAACGCAACACAGGTACATAGGTCGACTCTGTCGGATCAAAACCGAAATCCGTGGCAATGTGGTAAAACTGCTCTGTGGCAACGCCCTCATGCGCCATATTGTCCCATAGTGGATGCTCTAGGATGAGGTTTAACGACTCTTGCCAGAAAGCGATACGTTTTGCTGGAATTGCGCCATGACCGGCTTGCATCAAGACCACTTTTGCGCCAGCTTGCAGTGCAACTTCCAGAGATTCTGTCAACGCAGAGGCAATAATGACACCTGTTGGTTGGGCTAAATTCGCCTGTGGCAAATGGTGGAGATCAGTAAGTGTTCCGGCAGGGTCGTAAATTGTAGCGGTGTCTAGAACGTGATCATTTTGTGGATACAGCCATAACCGCCAGCGATTGCTGATGTCTGCCCATGTCACCGAAAGGTCATAGTGACAGGCTGAATCAACGGTTGGAAATGTCCAATTGATATGCGCGATTTGATGCGGATTAGCGTCTAGTGGTGGGATAACGACATCTTCAGTGCCGGACACAACGACCTCACCCGAAGCGTTGGAGAGTTGCCATACTAATGATGTAGCGGGTGCGTGCAGACCACTGAACAGGATATAGAAATCCGCCTGTGACCCTGACCAATGGTTAACAGTATCCTGCGGTAATGGACGATCCCCTTCTATCCAGACCCGTCGCCTTCCCTGCTCCAGTAACAGTACATCAGCATTGTTAATCTGACGCATGGCTTCCACAGAGTATTTTGAGTGTAGGTGATCGTCCCAGATACCAGAGGTGGTAATTGGCGTATCGCGCAATCCAGTGATGACATACCCGCCCATACCCACATTTTTACGGGTAGTTTCCAATATCAATTTGCGGAGCGCGTAGGATTGCTTACGGGATAGTGCTTGCAGTTGTTCATGATTAAATGGAAGTTTCAAGTCTGCGAGACGTTCTTCTTGGTCACAATATGCCCAGCGCTCAATACCGCCATCCGTGCCGAGCAAATCGCGCCACCACAATCGTTGTCCGTGTGCATCCACGAGTGCATGCGGGTTACGATAATCATCCTGCGCGGCGAACTCGCCAAAAATCCACGGGCGGGATGTGCGCCAATCACGCCTGAAATGGTTAATCATCGGCTGGAAATAATGAGCATCGGCATAAAAGTGATAATCGTAGAAATCTGCAATTTCCATCGTCAAACCGTCATAGGCTTCTCCGGAACCGCTATTCTCACAGAGTAAGATACCCGTCATCGCCTCACGGACGATATGCTCTAATTGATGGACGATACCTTCCGTGACCATGTAATCTTCAATTTCGCACCCTAAACTGACCAGCACTATCGACGGGTGATGATGCACCCTTGCGATAATTTCAGCGTATTCTTTGGGTAATTGTTCACGCAGGTGCGGGTTATTGAGTTGCCACCACATCGGCAATTCCAACCAGAGCAACATACCCTCTTCATCTGCAATACGAAATAGAATCTCCGGCGGCACATATAAACAGAGCTTATACAAATTGAAGCCAAGATCGCGCACACGCTGGAATTCTTCGCGGATAAATGGCTCACTGAACACAGGCGCAAGTGCTTCCGGGTTCCAGCCCCAACTGAGGATGCCCCGTAAAAAGCAATGATGCCCATTCAAGCGCAAATCTCGTCCGTCTGCCTCTAACCGACGAAATCCAAAAGTTCTGCTTACGAAGGTGCCTTCTGCTTCAAGTTCGATAGTGTAAAGATATGGATTATCTGGTTGCCAGGGTTGCACATCATCAACAGGTAGTGTGATGTCAACAGTTGAGCCTGTCGTGTGTTCTGCAATAAGGAGACTACCCTCTGCATCATAAAGGTTTATCGTAACCAGCGCCTCGGAGTTCGCGGGTGATAATTGCGCTTCGATGCGTACCGTTTTTTGCATCAGGCTAGGCTGAATTTTAATGCCCGTCCATGCAGACTTACGATGTGAGACAAGTGCAATCGATTGCCAGATTCCGCCAAATGTTGACGAGATATACGGGACAAACCCGACCAGCACCTCACGATATGGATAGGTGCCTTCGGACGTATTCGATGGCTTAATAACGTGTGCGATGATGATGTTGCGTTCACCATAGTGCAAATGTGCGCTGATATCGAACTCAAACGGTGACCACATGCCGATATGTCGCCCGACGGCTTGCCCATTCACCTCGAACGTCACATCATAACTGGCGGCTGATACGGCTAACATTACTTTTGTGCCACGCCATCCAGCGGGCACATCAATCTGACGCTCTAATCGTGCATGAGTAGAATCTTTCGGGAAGCCCTGCACCTCCCAGACACCCGGTATCGTGATGATGCCACGTTGATCGCCGATTTCAATCTGCCACTGACCATCTAGAGACATGCGTGCGGCGTGGGTGTTCTCATGCATTATGCTTCAACCTCGTGCTGATCTTTAGCATTGCCTTCAAATGTATTATCAATGAGCTGGATTTCATCATTCGCAGTGTGTTGTACGGCGGTGATGATGTTCTCGCTAAAGATGTTATTTTCTAAGGTCGTCGCTTTTACGCGATTGAATTGTGCGCCAATTTGATTGTCCGTGAATCGATTGTGTTTGAGCACAAAGTCATGGCATTCCTCGTCCTGCACTTCTTCGCCCGTGTAGGCATTGAACGCCACTTTGTTACCCACAAAATCATTATTTTCTAGCACGAAATTGTAACAGGCTTTACGATCCGGGAAATAATCTAAAACAGGACCGCCCCGTGTAAACAGACGCACCCCTTCACCATTGTTGTGGATACGATTATTGCGAATTTTGAAGCCAAAAGCATGTTCGACGGCTAACCCCGCCCATCGACTAAACTCCAAGATGTTATCCTCAATGACATTGTCCCAGCTATACCCCATCCAGAACGCATAATTGGAGCGACTACAATCATTACGACGGAAGATATTCCCACCGGAAAATGTGGATTCAATCGCGTTATTCGGACTCAGGCGACAATCATTTTCTTCAAACAAGTTGTCATTACAGGGGGTGATTGAGCCGGGATGTTCATAACCGCACAAGAAGATACCATCACCACCACACAAACAGCTATTTCGCAAAAATTTATTACGTGATGCGCCCTTGACCAAAACGATACCAGAAGCATCAGCCTCTACTCTAATCGAGCCATCCTCACGACGAAATACCCGATTACAAAAGTCAAACTGATTATCCTGAATTGTGCTGTCATTTGTGTTCGATAGATAGATGCCCCAACCGCTATTGAAAGACCCGTTGTTCTTTTCGATGGTTAGATTCTGACATCCATAGAGCAAAATGCCGTTCATTTGATGCTGTACATCACAACCAACAATGTGGGTATCCGTCGTGTTATTGAGCAAAATTGCGCCACCATAGGTTTTTTCGATGGGCAACCATAAATACAAAAATGTGTCTATACCTTCAATTTCTTGTGTACCCCTAATTGTCAGGTTTTTCAGGGTGACGTTTTTTGCGTCATCAACACGAACACCATGATAGAATCCATTGATCGTTACGTCCTGTATTGTAACGCCCGTATGCCCATCAATATGAATGCCTGTATTGTTTTGACTATCACTAACGATAGTGGTTTTATCACCGGTGAGCGTAATACCGTCTTTGCCAATCCGAATACCATCCGGTAAATGAAAAACGCCTTCTGATAGGCGCGTATCTTCGGTAATTATCATGCCATTGGTTGGAATAATCGGAAGTGTCATCACTATTCTCCACATCTATAAAATCTAATTAAGGTCTACTGAAACTATATCGAATTTATGAGTTTTATATGAACAACAATATTTGTATTAACAATAACCTTCATTTCATACAGATTGTTCTGTTATAATACTTAATCTTGTGCATAAGTTTCTAGATCAACCATTTGTATGGTAGATTTGTTCATAACTTTTGTCAATTTTTGGTTTATTGTATATACAAATTTAGCAAAGATATTGGATGTTCAGGGAACCTCATGATTAATCGCAAAAGCAATCATCCGCTTTATCAGCAATTGTATGAAACATTCAAACACAATATTCAGCAACGCACATGGGTTGAACAACTCCCGCCGGAAACTGAATTGTGTGAAATGTATGATGTCTCTCGCGGGACATTGCGTCAGGCACTTTCTCTATTGGAGACAGACGGTTACCTGAGCCGTGAACGTGGACGTGGCACATTTATCAACAGTGATGGCAACGGAAAAAGTACCGCGTCGGTTAATTCTGCGCTGGCGTTTATCGTCCCTTATGTACGCGACTCATTCGTGACCAACATCCTGACAGGTATAGAACAGGCAACCACAGAAGCCGGTTACTCGCTGACCTTCCGTCATGTTAGCAACGACAAGTCACAGCAGGAAAGTGCGCTTAACGATTTGAAAAATGGTCTGTACGGTGGTGTGATCCTGTATCCAATCGATTCTAATCACTATGCACAAATCGGTGAACTGGTTGAACAAAATTACCCACTTGTGCTGGTTGACCGTTACATCAACAACATCCCAACAGACTATGTGGTGATGGATAACTTCGGCGGTGGCTTACAGGGCACGCAACATTTACTTGAACTCGATCATAAACGCATCGGCTTCGTTACATGGGAAGATGCTTCAACCAGTTTGAATCATCGTGAACTGGGGTATCGCCAGGCGATGGCGGAACATCAACTACCCGTAAGCGAAGATATGATCGCAAGAGTGAGTAGTTATCCTGATATTGACGCAGAACCCCTCAAAGCGTATCTGCGTGATAATGACATCAGTGCAGTTTTCGCCGCCAATGATCAGATTGCGATCACACTGTTTCGGGTTGCCAATGACATAGGGCTTTCGGTGCCACAGGACATTTCGATTGTGGGGTTCGGTAATCTGGATGAAATCGCCTATCTGAATACCCCACTCACAACAGTGGCAATCCCTGCGGAGAGCATTGGCTACACCGCCGGCAAACTCTTGATCGAACGGCTACACAACAACTCGCAAAATCATCATCAACGGTTGATACTGCCAACACAATTGATGGTGCGTGGCTCAACGGATAGATTTGATAATGCGTCAGATTGATCTGCACACGGTACCGTTCACCGCCCGCGAATCACGATTACTGATTTTTCACGATACACACGGCTATCGAATCCAGATTGCCGAGTCATATTTTAGTTATGCCAGACAAACGCCCTTGCATCATCTACAGATTGCGGGAGCAGAAGCACCAAATGCCCTACCATATGCCATCAATGCCGGTCAAACGGAGTGGGTTATTGCACAGCCAGACGTGCTTATGTTACGTAGCAGAACATCTGCCATCAGCTTTGTTGTGGAAGACACACACCAATTTACAAACAACGGCGGTGGTGTTTCTGGAGACATCAACCTCGCTTATACCGTTCATCCAGCACCGGATCATCAAAACTTTGTTGATGGTAAGGTCAGCCTCAACTGGCAAGAGAAAACACAGGTTACCCTAAGCTTTACGATTAAACGCGGTGACTTGCCTTCATCATCAATGCTGTCGTTTGACGAGGCAAAAAAACAGGCGAAAACAGCCTATGACCAATGGCAAGAGCTAGTGCCATTATCGAACGAAAACGGGGGATTATATGACTATGCCTGGTGGATTATGGATGTCAACCGTATTCGAAACTATGCCCATCCAGAACGACTGGCGATGTCACCGTCGAAGTTGCATTATGTCGGCTGTTGGTTGTGGGATGCCTATTATCATGCCCTTGCGTATCGCCATCATTCGCCAACGATTGCGAAAGATCAATTGCGTACCATGATCGACCATCAACAAGCAGATGGCATGCTCCCTGATGTTATCCATGATGGAGGCATCATCGTTGAATCGACTGATTATGTAGAGGGCAAAGTTACAAAACCGCCTTTGTTAGCGTGGACAGCGTGGAAGATTTATGAAAGGGACGGTGACGTTGGATTTTTGGAGGATATATACACACCAGCCGTAGATTGCCAGATGTGGTGGATTAATGAATGTGATCTGGATAACAATGGTTTATATGAATACACCCATCCATACTCTTCCGGTCTGGACGATAACCCCCTCTTTGATAGTGGCGTGCCCCTAGAATCACCTGATTTGAATGCCTATTTAATTATGCAGGCGGATATACTTGCACAAATCGCAGATTTATTGGGCAAGCCTGATGTGTCTGAATGGCGCGAACAAGCAGATGCAATCACGCGACGGCTCATCGAGAAACGGTGGAATCCTGAACTCGGATTATTTGATGCCATGCGACATGGTGAGGTTGTATCGGTTAAAACCCCATTTCATCTGTTGCCACTGCTCACAGGGCGCTTGCCAGAAGACATCCGCACACGCCTGCTACAAACACTGCAAGACCCTGCACAATTTTGGGGCAAACATGGTGTGCCTACCGTCGCTTTCGATGATCCGTTATTTGACCCGAATCAAATGTGGCGCGGTCCGATCTGGCTCAATGTGCATTATCTACTGATTGAAGGGCTGAACCGATCTGGTATGCCGGAAATCGCTCACGAACTCAAACACAAAAGCGTCTCACTCATTGATCGCGCCGGACATATTGCAGAATACTATAATCCACTGACCGGACAAAAAGCGCCAAAAGCAGTAAATATGTTTGGCTGGTCAGCCGCGCTATATATTGACCTTGTGTTAGATCGCTAGAAGTGAATTTCATCAGATAGACGGTAAGCCTCAATCATCGTCGCCATCATAATAATGTGCGCGTGGATCAATCACACGCATGGGACGCTCACGGGTGCGTTCCTCTGTGATATGCGCGATTAACCCCGGTACACGCGACATCATGAAGAATGTATTGCCAAGCACAGATGGCACCTGTAAATCAACCAGAACTGCCGCAATTGCTCCATCCACATTAAGGGGAAGATGGCGACCAGTTTGTGCCTGCAATGCCTGACGGATCGTGTGTACAACTTGCACAGCCTGACCAGCGATGCCTTCATCATGCGCGAGGTTGAGAAGACGCTTGGCACGGGGATCATCGGTATGGATGCGATGCCCGAAACCCGGCAACCGTCGTCCATCTTCACGATAGCGCTGGACGATTATCTCTGATGCCTGCTTGAGGCTAATGTCTTTTTCTTCGCGCTCCTGTAACAAGGCTTCGATCATCTGCATACAAGCTTCGATTGCCCCACCATGGTGCGCGTTGATCGACAATAAGCCGACTGCCAGCGCCGCATTGACCGGAGCGCCGGTGCTGGTGCTGGTGCGTGCCGCCAATGTAGACGGTGGTGTCGCACCATGATCGACTGACGACACCAGAATGGTCTCGATCATGCGCCCCACGTTCGGCTCGGGCAAGTTGCCCATGAGCGTTAAATAGACGACCTGCCCGAAGTTAACCCGACCCATCAAGCTCGCGATGTCATGCCCGCGTACACGGATGGCATTGGGTTTCACATCCGTAATGGCAGTTTTCCACCCAACACGGGGCACATCAACAGGTTGTGATGATGTTTCGCCGAGTACCTCCGCTACAAGTGCGGGAATATCCGTATACGACTCAGCGATGATCGCACCTGCTTCTTGTAAGCGTTTCACTTTCCCCGCATGTGTGCCTGTGTTCCCTTCGATGATCGCACCTGCGTGGCTAAAGCGCATGCCCTCTTTCGCGGCTTTACCGCCAATATATGCAATTAATGGTTTGGTGAAGCCGCCTGATTCGATCAGATCAGCCGCATCTTCTTCCTGCGAGGTGCCAATTTCCCCGAACATCACCACGACCTCGGTATGACGATCCATCTGAAATTGTCCGAGCACATCAGCATGAGTCATCCCGATCACAGAATCCCCACCGACGTGTACCATTGTCGATAAGCCAAATCCCGCCTGTGTGATGTAATACGCCATGCTGGTTGTCACGCCACCACTCCGGCTTGTGATGCCCACATTACCGGAAAAAGCCCACTCACGGAGCGCATCCGCCCGCCCGCCCATCATGCCGAGTACCGCGTGTTCCGGGCTGAGTACGCCGAGGGTATTGGGACCGATAAAACGCGCATTGTGCTGTTTAGCTACCGCCGCAATCTCTAAAACATCATATAAGGGCACACGATCTGGCACGATGACCAGTAACTTAATACCGGCATAAAGCGCCTCCAACGCCGCCACTTTGACCAATGGCGCGGGCACAAACAACACGCTGATGTCGATGTGTCCAGTATATTGTATCGCCTGTTGCACCGTGTCAAATACGGGCACGTCCATCACCGAAAGTCCACCTTTCCCCGGCGTAACCCCCGCGACCACCTGTGTACCATAGTCCACCATCAAGCGCGTTCTAGCCATACCTTCGCGTCCGGTGATGCCCTGCACCAACACCCGTTTACTACGATCAATCAAGATTGCCATGAGAGGCTCCATCAGAATCTAAACCAGGGATCGGCAGATGAATCACGCCACCTTTATTGCCGAGAAAATAACATTCCACCTCACACGCGAGACATTCCGTACATCCACCCCGTTTCGCGTCGCCTGCGCTGATGTTCAAAATCGGGACATCCCCTTCCAAAGAAAGAATCTGGGGGGCGCATGTTTCAACACAAATCTTACTTTCACAATCACGACAGAGCGCATGGTCAAACGTAATTGTGCCGTCGGTTACGGTGTGGAAAATGTACGGTTCTTGTGCGGGTGTGCGCTCA